>NZ_DASYZI010000256.1:0-29752 GCF_035946395.1 Actinocrinis sp. | reverse complement strand
GGGTGACCCGCGGCACGACGGCCTCCGCGAAGGCGTGCAGCAGCTTGGCTCCGCGCCGTACGACGCCGTCCCACTCCTGACCGACGCCCGGCAGGTAGCCCGGCACGTCCACCAGCACTACGAGCGGCACGCCGAACGCGTCGCACATGCGCACGAAGCGGGCCGCCTTCTCCGCGGAGGACGAGTCCAGGCAGCCGCCGAGGCGCAGCGGGTTGTTCGCGATGACGCCGACCGTGCGCCCGCCGAACCGGCCGAGCGTGGTGACGATGTTCGGCGCCCACTTCGGGTGCAGCTCGACCCCCGGCTCGTCGAGGATGCCGTCGACCAGGGGGTGCACGTCGTACGCGCGCTTAACCGACTCGGGCAGCAGCCCGGCCAGGTCCCGGTCCTCGACCGCGGACAGGTCGAGCTCGCCCTGCTCGCCGAGCAGCTGCGCGAGCCGCCTGGCCTCGTTGTACGCGTCGTCCTCGGTCGGGGCGACCACGTGCACCACGCCGGAGCGGCGGCCGTGCGGCTCGGGCCCGCCGAGCCGGTCCATGTCCACCGCCTCGCCGGTGACCGACCGCACCACATCCGGGCCGGTGACGAAAACCCGCCCAGCCGGGCCGAGGATCACGATGTCGGTGAGCGCCGGGCCATACGCGGCGCCACCGGCCGCCGGGCCGAGCACCACCGAGATCTGTGGGATCCGGCCGGAGGCCCGAGTCATGATCGCGAAGACCTGGCCCACCGCGTGCAGCGAGAGCACGCCCTCGGCCAGCCGCGCGCCGCCGGAGTGGTAGAGCCCGACCACGGGCACGCCCTCGGCCAGCGCCTTCTCGTACGCGACCAGGATCGCCTTGCAGCCCTCGTCGCCCATCGCGCCGCCCTGCACGGTCGGGTCGGAGGCGTAGGCGCACGCGCGCGTGCCGTCGATCAGGCCCTGCGCCGCCACGAAGCCCGAGTCGTCGAACGGCGTGAGCAGGTCGACAGTGCCCGGGTCGAACAGCTTGGCCAGCCGCTTGAGCGGGTTGCGCGGGTCGTCGGCGCGGGACGGCTTGGCGGGCTTTTCGGGTGTCGCGGGTGTCGCGGCCGCGGGTGTCGCGCTCGGGACGGTCGCGGTCGGGTTCGTGACAGGGTCGGTCACGGTCGGGGCGGTCATCGCTGGTGGTGCTCCCTACCTGGTGAAACTGCCTCAGAAGCGGCGCAGCGCGAGCACGACGTTGTGCCCGCCGAAGCCGAAGGAGTTGTTGAGCACGACAGCGGGGCCGGCCGGAGTGTCGGCGCGCAGCCCGCGCGGCTCGTGCCGCACGATGTCCAGGGTCACCTCGTCGTCGAGGTCGTCGACGTTGACGGTCGGCGGCGCGAGCAGTTCGTGCAGCGCCAGCACCGAGAAGACGGTCTCCACGCCGCCCGCGCCGCCGAGCAGGTGCCCGGTCATCGACTTGGTGGCGGAGACGGCGACGTCCTGCGCGGCCTCGCCGAGCACCGAGCGCAGCGCGGCGAGTTCCGCGACGTCGCCCAGCGGGGTCGAGGTGGCGTGCGCGTTGAGGTGCACGATCTGCGCCGGGTCGATCGCGCCGTCCGCCAGCGTGTGCCGCAGCGCCGCGCTGATGCCGCGTCCGGTCGGCTCCGGCTGCGCGATGTCGTGCGAGTCGGCGGACATGCCGACCCCGGCGACCTCGGCGTAGATCCGGGCGCCGCGCGCGGCGGCGTGCTCGGCGGATTCGAGCACGAGGATGCCCGCGCCCTCGCCGAGGACGAAGCCGTCGCGGGCCTTGTCGTACGGCCGCGAGGCGCGCTGCGGCTCGTCGTTGTTCTTCGACATCGCCATCATGTTGGCGAAGCCGGCGATCGGCAGCGGGTGGATCGGGGCCTCGGTGCCGCCGGCCACCACGATGTCGGCGCGGCCGTTGCGGATCATCTCCAGCGCGTAGCCGACCGCCTCCGAACCGGTGGCGCAGGCCGAGACGGGAGTGTGCACGCCCGCCTGCGCGCCGAACTCCAGACCCACGTAGGCGGCGGGGCTGTTCGGCATGAGCATCGGGACGGTGCGGGGGGAGACCTGCCGCGCGCCCTTGGCCTTGAGCACGTCGTACGCGTCGAGCAGGGTGATGACGCCGCCGATGCCGGAGCCGACCACCGCGCCGAGGCGCTCCGGGTCGAGCGTGACGCCTTCGAGCCCGGCGTCCTTCCAGGCCTCGCGGGCGGCGATCAGGGCGAACTGCGCCGAGCGGTCCAGCCGGCGGCGCTCCACCGGCTTCATCACCGCGCTCGGCTCGACCGCGACCCGGGCGGCGATCTTCACCGGCAGGTCCTCGGCCCAGTCTTCGGTCAGGAGCCTGACACCGGAGCGCCCGGCCAGCAGCGCCTGCCAGGAGGATGCGACGTCACCGCCGAGCGGTGTCGTGGCGCCGAGACCGGTGACGACCACCGCCCGACGGGGAACCGCGCTGTTAGTTGACGCCGACAAGGTAATCCAATCTTTGCGTACGCTCGGGTGAGTTCTCGGTGCTGTGCGGACCTGGCGCCGCACGCTTTCCGCACAACCCGCCGCAGCGAGTGCTCGGCCGCGACGGCCGAGCACTCGGCGGGGGTCAGCTCAGCTGTTGGCCAGGATGAAGTTGACCGCGTCGCCGACCGTGTTGAGGTTCTTGACCTCGTCGTCCGGGATCTTGACGTCGAACTTCTCCTCGGCCGCGACGACGACCTCGACCATCGTGAGCGAGTCGCAGTCCAGGTCGTTCGTGAACGACTTGTCCAGCTGGACGTCGCCCTCGTCGATCCCGGCCACTTCGTTCACGATCTTGGCGAGACCCTCGAGGACCTCTTCCTGAGTAGCCATCCAAGGCTCCTTACCTGCTCGTTGACTGCTGGGTAGGGGGTGCGGACGGGCCGTGCGGCCCGCCCCGGTTTTGGACTAGGGCAGCGTACATTCACGTCACGGCAGCACGACCACCTGCGCGGCGTACACCAGCCCGGCGCCGAAGCCGATGAGCAGGGCGACGCCGCCGTGCGGCGCCTCGCCCTCCTCCAGCATCCGCTCCATCGCCAGCGGGATGGACGCCGCCGAGGTGTTGCCGGTCTTGGCGATGTCGCGGGCCACCGGGACGTGCGCGGGCAGCTTCAGCGCCTTGAGCATCGCGTCGGTGATCCGGTTGTTGGCCTGGTGCGGGATGAACGCGTCCAGCTCGTCGGCGCTGACCCCGGCGCGCTGCATGGCCTGCCTGGCGACCGGGACCATCTGGTAGGAGGCCCAGCGGAAGACCTGCTGGCCGGCCATCCGCAGCATCGGGAAGCCGAGGCCGGGCTGTGTCTTGAGCGCGTCCCAGGAGAAGGTCTGGCCGATCGCGTCGTACTGGCTGCCGTCGGCGCCCCAGGCCACCGGGCCGATGCCAGGGGTCTGCGACGGGCCGACCACGGCCGCGCCGGCGCCGTCGCCGAAGATGAAGGCGGTGGACCGGTCGTGCAGGTCGGTCATGTCACTGAGCCGCTCGACCCCGATGACGAGCACGTACTCGGCGGAACCGCCGCGGATCATGTCCTGGGCGAGGGCCAGGCCGGTGCAGAAACCGGCGCACGCGGCGGAGATGTCGAACGCCACGGCGTTGACCGCGCCGAGCTGGTGGGCCACGTCGGTCGCCAGCGACGGCGTCTGCACCAGATGGGTGACCGTGGCGATCACGACGCAGCCGATCTGCTCCGCCTCGACCCCGGCGGCGGCCAGCGCCTTGCCGGCGGCGCTGACCGACATCACGCCGACGGTCTCGTCGGGAGTGGCCCAGCGCCGCTGCTCGATGCCGGTGCGGGTGCGGATCCACTCGTCGCTTGAGTCGATCGTCTGGCAGATCTCCTCGTTGGTGACGACGCGCGAGGGGCGGTAACCGCCGACGCCGAGGATGCGCGCGTGCGGCGCGCCTACAGGGGACTTGATCTGGACCATGCTCAGTGGGCCTCCGCCTTCGGGTGGACGCGTACCAGCGGTTGGCCGGGGGCGACCGGATCGCCGTCCTCGACGAGCCATTCGAGCACGGTGCCGCCGTGTTCGGCGACCAGCACGCGCTCCTCGCGGCGGGAGACCACCGCGCCGATCTTCGCGCCGACGGCCAGGTCGGCGCCGGGCTCCACGCTCGCGCCGTCCGGCATCCCGCGCCGCACGGTGCCGGAGAACGGGGCGACCACCAGGCGCCAGGTCGGCGCGGTGTCCAGCGAGTAGGCAGCGGCGTGCTGCTCGGCGTGCCGGGCGATGAACTCGCGCGCGGCGTCGAGCTGGTCTGGGGTCTTGAGCGCGAAGGTCTCCACGCCGGGCAGCGCGCGCTTGGCCAGCCCGGTCAGCGTCCCGGCCGGCGGGACCTCCAGCAGCCCCGTGACGCCGAGGTCTCGCATCGTCTCCATGCACAGGTCCCAGCGCACCGGGTTCGCGATCTGCTGCACGATCCGCTGGATCATCTCGCGGCCGGAGTGCACCACGGCGCCGTCGCGGTTGGAGATGTAACGCACTCGCGGGTCGCGCACGCTCACACCCTTGGTCAGCTGCTCCATCCGCTCGACCGCGGGCGCCATGTGCCCGGTGTGGAAGGCCCCTGCCACCGCCAGCGCGCGCAGCTTGGCCCGCGCGGGCGGGTCGGCCTGGAACGCGGCCAGCTGCTCGACGGTCCCGGCGGCCACGATCTGCCCGGCGCCGTTGCGGTTGGCCGGGGTCAGCCCGTGCTCCTCGATCTTGGCGACCACCTCGGCCTCCTCGCCGCCGAGCACCGCGACCATCGAGGTCTGCGTCACCGCGGCGGCCGCGGCCATCGTCCGGCCGCGCTCGCGCACCAGGGCCATCGCGGACTCGGCGGTGATCGCGCCGGTGCCCGCGGCGGCGGTCAGCTCGCCGACCGAGTGCCCCGCGGCTGCGCCGACCAGGCGGAACGCCTCGGCCGGGTGCGGGAAGACGGCGAGCGCGGCCGCGATGCCGGCGGCGACGAGCAGCGGCTGCGCCACCGCGGTGTCCCGGATCGCGTCGGCGTCCGCCTCGGTGCCGTAGCGGACGAGGTCGAGGTCGGCGACGGCGGACCACCAGGCGAGGCGGTCGGCCACACCGGGCACCTCAAGCCAGGGCGCGAGGAAGCCGGGAGTCTGGGCACCCTGGCCGGGAGCTACGAGTACGAGCACCCTTCCATCTTCCGGGAACCCGGCCCCGCGCAGGCCGTGGGGACAGCGACGAAGATCCTGCAAGCGATTTTGTGGGAACCCTACAAAGCCTTCCCCTGCTCGGCGAGTCGGCCCAGTACCAGGGCCACCTGGAGCGTGAAAGCGGAGCGCGCCTGAGCCGGCGTCAACCCTGTGATGTCAGTCACCCGTCTGAGCCGGTAGCGCACGGTGTTCGGGTGCACGAACAGTATCCGCGCGGCGGCTTCCAGCGAAGCGGCCTGCTCCAAGTACACCGAGAGCGTCTCCAGCAGCGCCGAGCCCGCCTCGGCCAGCGGCCTGTAGATCTCCTCCACCAATACGGCGCGCGCAGTGTCGTCCGCGGCGAGCGCGCGCTCGGGCAGCAGATCGTCCGCCGACACCGGGCGCGGCGCGTCCGGCCACGCGGCGCAGGCGTGCAGCCCGGAGAGCGCCGCGTGCGCGGAACCGGCGGCAGCGGTCAGGTCCGCGACGATCGGGCCGACCACGACCGGGCCCGGCGCGAACTGCCCGGCCAGCGGGCGCACCGCGGTCAGCGGGTCGCCGTCGACGCCGCCGACGATGGCGATCAGCCGGTCGCCCTGCACTCCGGCCAGCACCGCGAGCTTGGCGTGCCGCCCGGCCCGGTGCATCGCGTCCACCACGGCCTCGGCGTCGTCCTGCGGCGCGGTGCCGACCATCACGACGATGTCGCTGTGCGCGCCCCAGCCGAGCGCGGCGGCGCGCGAGCGCACCACGTCGTCGGCCTCGCCGCGCAGCAGCGCATCCACGACCAGGGCCTCCAGCCGCGCGTCCCAGGCCCCGCGCAGCTCGGCCGCTTGGGCGTAGACCTGCGCGGTGGCGAAGGCGATTTCACGCGAGTAGCGCAGCAGGCCCTCGCGCAGCATCGCCTCCTCGCCCTCGCCCTCGGCCAGCTCGTGGATGCGTTCTTCGACCACTTCGATGGTCGTGCGCACCAGTTGCACGGTCTGCTGGAGGGTGACGGCCCGGGTCAGCTCGCGCGGAGCAGTGCCGAAGACGTCGGCCGAGACCGCGGCCTTCTGGTCGGGGTGCCGGAACCACTCGGTGAAGGCGGCGATCCCGGCCTGCGCGACCAGCCCGACCCAGGAACGGTTCTCCGGCGGCATGTTGCGATACCAGGCGAACTTCTGTTCCATCCTGGCGATGGCCGCGTTCGCCAGCGAGCCGGTGCCCTTCTCCAGCCTGCGCACGGCTGCGAGCCGGTGCGCGTCGGCGCGTTGAGGGGTCGTCCCGGGGCCCCCGGCCGTCCCCGCAGTCTTCGTCACAGTCCCTACTCTGACAGAACCTCGGGCGGCCTCGGCCCAGACCGGCGCAGTAGGTTGGTCCCATGACTGACAGTAGTGTCGGTTCGAAGACCGCGACGGGACCGCGCGTGGTGCTCGACCCGATGACGAAGGAGGAGTTCGGCCCCTATCTGGAGGCCGGGATCCGCGACTTCGCCAAGCAGAAGGTCACCTCCGGCGAGTGGTCGCAGTACGAGGCCGTGGCACTGTCGCGGGCGGACCACGACCGGCTGCTCCCGGACGGCGTCGACACCCCTGACCAGTATCTGTACACGGTGCGGGATGCCGCCTCCGGCGAGGAGGTGGCCACGATCTGGCTCGCCCGGCGGCGCAAGGCCGACCGTGTCGAGGGCTACGTCTACGACATCGAGGTGCACGAGAAGCACCGCGGTCGCGGCTACGGCCGGGCCACCATGCTTGCGGGCATCGAGAAGGCGCGCGAACTGGGCGCCGAGACCGTCGGCCTGCACGTCTTCGGCCACAACGCGCCGGCGCGTGCCCTCTACCGGTCGCTCGGCTTCGTCGAGACGAACATCTCCATGTCGCTGCACCTTCAGCCGATCACACCCGGCCTGTCGTAACGCTCCACTACGCTCTCGTCCAGAAGACACAACAAAACCGGGCACGACGGGAACGGACGGGGCGATGACCGCGAACGTGGTCCGGCTGATGGTCGGTCTGCCGGTGGGTGCGCTGTTCCCGCTCGGGGTGCCCGGCCTGCGCGACAGTCTGCGCGTGCACACCGGCGTCGGCCTCGCATACAGCGCCTTCGTCCTGGCCCCGGTCTTCCCGCAGTGGCGCTCGTGGGTCCTCCTCGTGCTGACCGGGGCGGCCTGCGTCGGCCTGCGCAGCCGGCTCGGGCCGAGCCGCGGGGCCGCGCCCGAGACGCCGTGGATAAGCAGCATGTTCGCACCCCGGCACGTCGTGATCCCGGGGCTGGTCGTCGGATTGACGGCAGCCGTCGGCCTGCTCGCCGGGCCGCGGTCGTTCGGCGGATATCTCGGCGGCCTGCTCCACGACGACCGGGTCGTCCTGATCTCCGCGGGCGCGCTGACGTCGATCTTCATCGGCGGCGCCATAGTCGAGCAGGTGCTCGAACCGCATACCGGAAAGCTGCGCCTCAAATCCTCGCCGCCGCCCGGCGAACCGAGCGAACTCAGGGCTTTAGTCGGCGCTGGTATGCTTATCGGATGGCTGGAGCGGGCAATTGTGTTCTCGTTCGTGATGGCCGGACAATCGACTGCGGCGGTGCTCGCCCTGACCGCCAAATCGGTGGCGAGATTCCCGGCACTGAGCCGAAACGAAGAGGGTTTCGCAGAGTACTTCCTCGTCGGCACCCTCACCAGCCTGGTGATGGCGCTGGGCCCGGCGCTCGCCACCCATTGGCTGCTCGGCGCGGTGTCGCCCGGATAGGGCCAGTGTCCAGATAGGAGCAGCGTGCTCGCCAGCCTGCGGCGCAACCGGCTGATCCGGCAGGTCCTGGACCTGCGGATGCCGCCCGGCGACTACGCGCTGGCCGGCAGCGCCCCGCTCTACGCGCACGGGCTGCGGGCACGGCTGCGCGACGTGGACGTGGTGGCCAGAGGCCCCGCGTGGGATTTGGCACAAATGTTCGGAAAACCGGTTCGCGCCCCCTCCGGAATCGGCCGCGTGGTGCGGATCGGCGACGGGGAGATCGAGATCTTCGACCGCTGGGTCGCCCCGCAATGGCCGATCGATTCCCTCATCGACGGGGCCGAGGTCATCGACGGCATCCGTTTCGTCTCGTTGCGTGATTCCCTCGCGTGGAAGCGGTATCTGAACCGGGCGAAGGACGTCCCGGATATCCGCCTGCTTGAGGCCTACTTCCGTGAGCAGGCGGAATACGAGCAGGTACCGGCGTATTCCCGCCCGATAGCGACCAAATCCAAAGTCTGATACACAAATCGCGTTTCCGGTTGCCGCGTCAAAGCCCTGCATAGATAATCCCCCTACAGAGCGTAAGAGGGGGGACACTCTTGGCGATCTTCGGCGGCGAGCCGCTGCTGGCCGCCCTCGGCGAGCAGGACCGCGACGCGCTGCTCGGCCTGGGCTCGGACCGGACGTACCGGGCCGACGAGCGCATCCTCGGCCAGGGCGACCCGGACACCTTCGTGGTGGCGATCATCAGCGGCTGGACCGTGGTGAGCGGCGACGCCGACAACGGACGCTCGGTCATCTTCGGGCTCTGCGGCCCGATGGACGTGATCGGCGAGCTGGCCGCGTTCGACGGCGGACCGCGCAGTGCCACGGTCACCGCGCTGGTGCCGGTGCGGGCCCGGCTGCTGACGGGTCGCGAGTTCCACGCCTACCTGAACGACCATCCGCGCGCGTACGCGGCAGTGGCGCGCAGTCTCGCCTCCCGGCTGCGCGCCGCTGACGACCAGAGCCAGGACATGGCCACGCTGCCGGTGGTGCGGCGGCTGGCCAGGCTGCTGCTGGACCTCGACGGCACCGGCTCCCGGGTCGAGGCGGCCGCCCGGCTGACCCAGCAGGAACTGGCCGCGGCGATCGGCGCGAGCCGGGAGGCCGTCGCCAAGGCGCTGGCCGACCTGCGGGCACGCGGGGTGGTACGCACCTCGGACCGGCGCATAGTGGTCGCCGACCGGCAGGCTCTCCAGGCGATCGCGCAACTCCAGTGACGCGCGGCGGCAGCCGTGAAACCCGCGAGAGCAGCCTCTTCGAACCTGACCGTGGCCGACGCGCAGTGGTGGACGAGCCGGTAGCCGCCCATCAGGCCACGGTCGAGTCCGGGAGCCGAAAAAAGGGCAGCCGTGTGTGTAATCCGCTACAGCGCCGCAGCTCGCAGGCCCGGACGATGGTGGCGTGGCGGCGGTTCGGGGAGGGGGCGGCGCCGCCGCCACGCAGGTCGGACGCGAGCGCCCCACCAGCGGATCGGAGACTCATGAAAGCCGTCGCGAACCGGCGGAACCCGCGCGGGCGACGCCGAGTGCCCGGGAGCACCGGGACGCCGCTGCCCGCGGTGGCCGGGCACCTGGCCGCGCAGGCGGAGCACGCGATAGAGCGGGCGGACGGGAAGGCCGCGACGCTCGCCGCGACGGCGACCGCGATCCTGGCCTTCGCCGTGCAGGGCTGGCAGCCTCACGGCTGCGGCGACGGGACCGCCGCGACCGCGGCGCTCGCCGCGTCGGCGCTGTGCTGGATCGCCGGGATCGTCGCCCTGGCCGCGGCGATCTTCCCGCGCTTCGAGGGCTCCGGGGACCAGCGGCTGACCTTCTTCAACCACTTCCCGAACCGCTTCGACGCGACCGCGCTGCGGGCGCTGGCGCGCGAGGTCGGCGCCGACCCCGAGCAGTGGCTGCTCGCCGAGGCGCACGCACTGAGCCGGATCGCCGTCGCGAAGTACCGCTTCATCCGGCTCGGCATGTGGCTGCTGGGCGCCGGCGCGGCGCTCGCGCTGAGCGGCGTCCTGTTGCGCTGAGCAGCCAGGCAGGGCGGCCACGCCGCGCGCGAGCGTGGCACCGCACGGTCGAAAGTATATCAGTATTCGAACATATCGGGAGGGCTGGTGCGCACCAGATGACCACACCGCTGACCACACCACCGCTGTACACGGCGCTCGCGGTCGCCGACATCGAGTCGTTCGGCAGACGGACCGACACGGTGCAGCGAACGCTGCGCTCGGACCTGCACGCCGCCCTGGCCGCGGCGCTGAGCGAGGAGGGCATCGACTGGTCGGCGCTGGAGTCGAAGGAGACCGGGGACGGCGTCATCCTGCGCATCCCTCCGGTCATCCCGAAGACGGCGATCACCCGGGCGCTGACCTGGCACCTGCACGCGGCGCTGGTGCGCCGCACGCTGTCCGAGCCGCCGGCCGAGGAGATGCGGCTGCGCCTCTCGCTGCACGGAGGCGAGGTGGCCGATGACGAGTTCGGCGTGTACGGCACCGACCTGAACACCGCGTGCCGCCTCGTGGACGCGCAGGTGCTGCGCGACGTGTTGAAGGCCGCGACACGTTCGCACCTCGCCGTGATCGCCTCCGACGCCTGGTATCGGGCGGTGGTCCGGCACGATCACGAGCGGATCGACCGGACCGCGTACGCACCGGCCCTGCTCGTGATGAAGGAACTGCGCGAGACCGCGTGGATCCACGTCCCCGGGCAGCGCACTCCCCCCGGCCTTCCGCCGTACGACCCCGCCGCCGAGTCGGGCGCACCTGTCGCGGCAGCCAAAGCCGCGCCCACCCCCGATGCCCGCAGCATCACGATCACGAACTCGAACATCCATGACGTGGTGCAGGGCGACAAGCACGAGACCAATTACCACGGCGCGAAAGGAGCCGAGCGATGAGCGATCCCGCCCAGTCTCCCGCCGCTCCCCCGGCGCCGGGCGGCGGCGCACCGAACAACGCGGCCGGTCCCGGCGGCGGCGATGCGGCGAAGTCCGCCGAACCCGGCGGCGAGCAGCAGGGCCAAGCGGCGAATCAGGCCCCGGACGGCGCGAGCCTGCGCAACAGCTTCGCGACGGCCGCGGCGAACAACCCGAACAAGACCTCCGGCCACCTCGGCTACCAGCAGTCGGCCCAGCGGCAGCTGTTCGGCGACTCGCTGCACGACGCCGTGATGGGCGACAAGAACGTCAACAACTTCTTCTACGGCGCGGCCGACCGCACGACCCTGATCTACCGCAGGCTCGCGCCCGAGGCGGTGGACGCCGCGTTGGCGTTCGTCGAGCCACCGCAGTACCCGAAGGTCAGCCGGTTCGCCGCGGGCCGCGCGCTGGTCGTGCTGACCGGGGCGGAGGGCTCCGGCCGCGCCGCCACGGCGGTACACCTGCTCGCGGCCGGGACCGGCCGCCAGTCGATCCACGTGATCCGCTCCTTCGCCGACTTCGCCACGCTGACCCCCCAGTCGCTGCCCAACGGAACCGGCATCGTGCTGCCCGACATCACCGCGCGCGCGGCGGCGAGCCTGGACGACTTCGCGCTGCGGCGGCTCGTCGACGGCCTCGCGGCCGCCGGGCAGAAAATGATCATCACCGCGCCGGACCCCCTGCCCTGGGGCTGCGCCGCGATCACCGCGCACTGCGTGGCCCTCGGCCCCCGACCCGAACCGGCCGCCGTGGTGGCCGCGCAGTTCCGCCGCCGGTTCGCGCCGAGCGGCCAGGCCACGGCCAGGTCGCTGCTCGACCGGCCGGACGTCAGGGACCTGATCGCGCGGCAGCTCGGCGCGGACCGGCCGCTGTCCGACGCCGCCCTGCTGGCCACGCTGCTCGCCGACGCCGCGGCCGACCCGCAGGCCATGGCCGCCGCCGCGGAACTCGGCATGGCCGCCAGCGCGGCGGGCGAGATCGGGGTCTGGTTCGAGCGCCTGGCCGAGGAGCACCCGCAGGACCAGTTCTACGCGATCGCGCTCGCCGTGCTCAACGGGCTGGCGAACGAGAAGGTGGCGGACGCGGGCAAGCGCCTGGAACGGCTGCTGGGACCGGAAACGGCCGAGGTCCGCGACCGGTTGCGGACGCGCACCTTCGGCGGCGGCAACCGGGCGCGGCTGTCGCGGGTCAGGGCCCTGCAAGCTCCGGGCGCCGAGCCCGGCACGCCGGGCGAGCCGCAGGGCCTGATCGTCCGGTACATCAACCGCGACTATCCGCGCCGGCTGCTGGCGCACGTCTGGGACCAGTACGACGACGAGCGCGACGCGCTGACCCGGTGGCTGCGCGAGCTCGGCGACAGTCCGCTCGAAGACATCCACATCGGCGCCGGGGTGGCCGCCGGTGCGCTCGCGCTCAGTTCGTACGACCACGTACTCCAGACGATCGTGCTGCCCTGGGCCTGGTCCGAGGAGCAGGACCGGCAGGACGCCGCGGCGGTCGCGTTGCAGACGCTCGGCTCCGACCCGCGGTTCGCCGCACGTATCAAATCCCTGCTGGAAGAGTGGGTCGATTCGAGCGCCGTCTCGTCGCAGGTCGCCGTCTCGTCACAGGTCACCGCGGCGCGCGCGTGCGGCGCGGACTTCGGCGCGCAGCGGATCGAGGAGTCGATCGGGCTGCTGACCCGGCTCGCCGTGGTCGAGGAGTGGCCCGTGGCGCAGGCGGTCTCGCGCAGTCTCGCCGAGCTGATCGCCACCGAGACCCCCGGGGTGACCGCGCGGGTGTTCACCCTGTTCGGCGAGTGGGTCAGCGGACGCAAACAGTACCTGCGGTCGATGGGCCGGCTGGCGTTCCTGTTCGCGGCCGCCGACCTGGTCACGCAGCGGCCGGTGCGGGGCGCGAGCGTCAAGTGGCCGGCCTTCCTGCACCTGGATCAGGACCCGCAGTTCACAGCCATCATCCGCTACCTGTGGGCCGACGCCCTGAACGCCTCGGACCTGTACCAGACGGCCCGCGACGTGCTCTCCGCGTGGGCCAAGAGCCTCGACGGCGACCCGCGCGGCTGCCAGGCGCTGGCCAGGATGCTCGCCGGGGTCGCCGGTACCGAGCGCACGAAGGCCATCGTCCGCCGGCTCACCCAGGAATGGACCGGCCGCGACGGCACGGGCCCCGCACCGCACGCCGCCGCCGCACTGGCTCCCATGTCGATCCGCTGATCCGTCCGTCCGCCGAGGAGTACCGCCATGCCCGACCAGCCCGATCCCCTGGCGCAGGGTTTCCCGCCGGGACAGTTGTTCACCGGACCGCATCCGCAGCCCGGGATGAGCCGCCCGCACGTGATCCCCGGCGTCGCGCACGTCTTCGTCACCGCCGACGGCGACTACATCGTCAACGAACGCCGCCCGACCTTCGGGCAGGCCTTCTCCGCCAAGCGGCGCTACGACGTGGACACCACCGACAAGAACAGCTCGCTGAACGGCAACAACCTGCCGACCGGCCAGAACAACTTCTACTTCCCCTACCGGATCTCGCTGGCCTGGTGCGTGCACGACCCGGTCGCGATCGTACGGCGCGGGATCCGCGACGCCGACGCGATGATCGAGCAGTGCCTGTCCACCCCGCTGCGCGAGATCACCACGAAGGTCGCGCCGCGGGACTGGGCACTGGCCGAGTCCGGGCTCAACCAGCGCTTCGGCTCGGGGATCGCCCTGGACAGCGGCATCACGATCATCCGGTTCGCCGCGAAACTGACGATCGATCCGAGACTGGCCGCCCATCTGTCCGACGAGTCCACCCTGCTCGGTCAGCAGAAGCTGGACGCGATGCGGCGCAAGGAGGTCGAGGAGGCGCTCTCGCGCGGCGACTTCGGGCTGCTGGTCGAGCACCTGACGAAGGGCAGCGACGAGACCCGTGAGGTCATCAACCTGGTCCTACAGAGCCGCCAGATCAGCGAGAAGGACCGTCAGGAGATGCGCAGGCTGCTGATCGAGCAGGGCGTCGCCCAGGACGTCGACCTGGAACGATACCTCGACTGGGTGCTGCCGCCCAACCCCGGCCCCGCGCAGATCCCGCCGGGCATCGGCACTTCGCCGCTGGCGATAACCGGTGCGAGCGCGCCGCCGGCCGCACCGCCCGCCTACCCGGGGGCCACCGGATACGCAACCCGCCCCGGACGCTCGGCACCGCCGGTCGGACCGCCGCCGGTCCCGGCCCAACAGTTCGCACCGGCGCCGCCGCCACCGGTACAGGCGCCGCCCCCCGCACCGGACGCATCCGGCATCATCGCGTGGGACGACGTCGAGGACGCGCCATGACCAAGCCGCTGCAACCGCACGTGGACGTCATGCCCCACGAGCCGCGCGACCCGCAGCGCGCGGCGGGAAACGGCCGCGAGAGCCGCGAGGTCCCCGAGGCCGCGCCGTCCGGCCAGAGCCGCAGGTGGCTGATCCCCTCCCTGGCGATCGGGATCGGCCTGGCCGTCCCGGCGCGGCTGTACGAGCGCAACCAACTAGCCCTCATGGTCCTGATCGGTGTGCTCATCATGGTGTCCGAACGCCTGCTCACCCTCCTCGCCGACTGGCTGGACGCGGCCGCGCTGCGGAAGCAGGGCCAGCGGCCCGAGGCGCCCACCCGTCCCGGCACGAACCACACCGGAACGACGGCGCCGGACCAGCCACAGCAGTGGCGGCTACAGCCGCCCGGCGCCGAGGAGAGCCTGCGGCCCCTGGTCTTCGTCCAGCAGACGACGATCGGCTCGATGCCGTGGCAGCTGCCGCGCAAGTCCGCTCAGCCGGGCGTGGCGGCCGACCAGGCGCAGGCCGGCGACCTCGCCGTACGCGCCGCGTCGATCGTGGGCGCCGGCCACCGGTACGACCCGGAGCGCGCCGCGCCGCGTCAGGACTCGTACCAGCTGGCGCTCGACAGCCGACGCAGGTTCCTGCTGGTGGCGGTCGCCGACGGCGTCTCGTCCGCCGCGCACTCGGAGATCGGCGCGCACATGGCCACGGTCGGCGCGATCGACGTCCTCGCCCGGCAGTTCCACGAGCAGGTGAAGCTCACTGCGCACTCCGCCCAGCAGCTGTTCCAGCAAGTCGCGTACAGCATCACGGACGAGGCGCAGCGGCGCAGGCACCGGCAGACCGACTACGCCACGACGCTGCTCGTCGCGGCGATACCGCTGACGGCGTCGGACTCCGACGGCGGGCGGAAGGTCTGGCTGAGCTGGCTGGCCGACTCGACCGCGTGGCTGTTCGATCAGGGCGGCTGGCGGCAGCAGACCGGCGCCGTGAAGGAGGGGCTCGACCGCAACACCCTCGACGCCTGCCTGCCGCACAACGCCGACCACGTCCAGACCGCCACGATCGACTTCCCGGCAGGCCAGGCGCTCGCCCTGATGACCGACGGCCTCGGCGACGTGCTGACCGACGTCGGCGGGGCGCGGGAAGAGCTGGCCAAGCGGTGGGCCAAGCCCCCGTCGCTGCCGGCGTTTCTGCGCGACATGTGCTTCGACGCGCCGGGCCAGGACGACGACCGCACCGCCGTCGTCGTGTGGTCCCCGCCCGCCCATGGGACGTGACCCCGTGCCGAGAACTGCTCAGGCCTACGCGTTCGGGCCGCGCACCGATCGTGCGAAGCTCGGCCGGCTCGGCGCGCCGATCGGCAGCCCGGGACAGTGCAAAGCGGTCTACCCACTGCTGGACCACGCCGGGATGCTGTTCAAGGAATACCGGCCGACCCAGATCAAGGAAGCCGACGAGCTGCGGCTGGCCAGGCTGGTCGGCCTGCCCGAGCGGCTGACCGCGGCCGACCGGGACCTGCTGCTGCGCAGCACCTGCTGGCCGCGCACGCAGGTGATCGAGGGCGGCCGGACCGTCGGCGTGGTCGTCCCCGCGGCTCCGCGGCGGTACTACGAAGCGCTTTCGGACCCGGAGGGCGGCCGCGAGGTCGTGCCGCTGCTGCTCACGCACCTCGCGATGCCCAACAGCGCTTTCCCGCCGGTCGGCCTGCGCGTGCCGCCGTTGGAGACCCGGCTCGCCGTCTGCACGGACCTGATCGCGATCGCGGACCTGTTCGAGCGGTACGGCCTGGTCTACGGCGACTGGGGATACAAGAACATCTTCTGGTCGCAGCGCGACTCGTCGGTCTACGTCATCGACGTCGACGCGTGCTCGTTCGGCCCGCAGCCCTGGGTCGAGAGCTTCGGCTTCGCCGATCCGTTCACCCCGGCGAACCTGCCGGTCGACACGTACACGGACCGGTTCCGCTGCGCGATCGCGGTCGCCGCCTGCCTCTCCGGCGAGCGGGATCCGCAAAGCGCCGTGTCCGGGCTCATGGCGCTGCGCAGCACCGACGATCGGGTCGAGCACCTGAAGACCGTCGTGCGGCAGATGGCCACCGCACGCGACCGTACGCAGCGACTGCCGATCAGCCATCTGCAAAACGCGCTGTCCGGCGGGAAAATAGCCACCGGAAACACCAGTCCGACCACGCCGACCGACACTCGATCAGAAGCCACGCCAGACGCCATGGGCATCGTCGGCTGGGAAGACGTCGAGCCGCTGCCCTCGCTTGGCCCGCTCATTCACAAGTCTCCAACACGACCGACGTCAACACGGCCAGCGTCAACGCAACCGTCCGCAACACGGCCGTCCGCAACGCGGCCCACATCACCACGGCCGCGTCCAGCCCAACCGGCGTCGAAGCGGTCGCCATCGCCCCACGCCCAACGGGCAGCCGCGCGACACAGGCGGAACCGCCGGACCGTCATCGCCACAGTCACCGCCACCGTGGTCGCCCTCGCCGTGGCGATCCCACTCCTCATATTCGTCCTCTGAGAACTCTCGCCCATCGCCGTACCGGAACCGGAGCCGCCATGACCACCGATCCCGCCGACGCGCCCGACGTCATCCCGGGCGTCGCCCGGCTCAAGTGCCTGCCGACCTACATCGTGCTGGACACGTCGTACTCGATGAAGGCGCACACCGACCTGCTCAACGAGAGCCTGCGCAGAGTCCACCGCGCGGCCTACCACGACCCGCAGATCTCGGACTTCGCGCACATGTCGATCATCGTGTTCAACTCGGAGCCCCACCTGGCGCTGCCCATGTCGGACATCCGCCAGGTCACCAAGCTGCCCCGGGTGGCCTGCTCCGGCTCCACCGAGTACGCGAAGGTGTTCGACCTGCTGCGCGACCGGATCAACGCCGACGTGCCGGCGCTGCGCAACGCGAACCGGCTCATCCTGCGCCCCACGGTGTTCCTCATGACCGACGGCGCGCCGACCGACGGGATGCGGGCCGGGGACCTGCCGCCGGTCGCGGACGACCGCATCTGGAAGGCCTCGCTCTCCCGCCTGGTCGATCCGGCCTGGGAACGGCGCCCGCACGTCATCACCTTCGGCTTCGGCGACGCCAACGAGCAGGTTCTCGGCACCGTGGCCACGCTCCAGGCCTTCATCGCCAGCGAGCAGGCCAACCAGGCGGAGGCGCTGCGCGAGGTGTTCGCCTTCCTGATCAGGACCCTGTCCATCTCGGCCAACAGCGGCAACCTCAACGTGCCCACGGAGATGGACGGCTTCCGGACCGTGCCCTTGGAGGACATCCGCTGACGCCCGGCTGCCGATCAGCGACCGCGCCGAAACGCACGACCGCCTGCCCCGGGCACATGCTTCCGGTGCAGGCGGTCACGATGTCCGTCATCCCGCCGGCGCTACGCCGCGTCGTCGCTACGCCATCTCGACGCGCCGTAGCGCCGTAACGCCGACACTCGTCAAGCCACTATGCGTCGCCGCCGGTCGGCCCGGCTCCCGCCGCCTTCACGTCATGCAACTGGTACCGGTTGACCGCCTCCGCAACGGCCTCGCGCTTGATCTCGCCCCGCTTGGCCAGCTGCCCCAGCACCGCGACGGTCACCGACTCACCGTCGATGTGGAAGAAACGGCGGGCCGCGCCACGCGTGTCCGCGAAGCCGAAGCCGTCCGCGCCGAGCGACGTGTAGTCGCCGGGCACCCACTGCGCGATCTGGTCCGGTACCGCACGCATCCAGTCGGAGACGGCGACGATCGGGCCGGGAGTGTTCTCCAGCACGCGCGTCACGTAGGGCACGCGTGCCTCCTGCTCCGGGTAAAGCAGGTTGTGCTTGTCCACTGCCAGTGCGTCACGGCGCAGTTCCGTCCACGACGTGGCCGACCACACGTCCGCCGCTACGTTCCAGTCCTCCGCAAGTAGCTGCTGCGCCTTGAGCGCCCACGGCAAGCCAACACCCGAAGCAAGGATCTGTGCCCTAGGACGCTCCTCGGTGCCCTGGGGCGCCGGACGGTAGCGGTACAGGCCCTTGAGCAAGCCGTCCACATCGATACCCGGAGGTTCCGCAGGCTGCTGGTTCGGCTCGTTGTAGACGGTGATGTAGTAGAACACGTCCTCGCCGTGCGGGTGCTCGGCCGAGGAGCCGTACATCCGGCGCAGACCGTCCTGCACGATGTGGCTGATCTCGAACCCGTACGCCGGGTCGTACGCCACTGCGGCCGGGTTCGTGGACGCGATCAGGTGCGAGTGCCCGTCCGCGTGCTGGAGCCCCTCCCCCGTCAGCGTCGTCCGCCCCGCCGTCGCGCCCAGCACGAACCCTCGGCCCATCTGGTCGGCGAACTGCCAGAACTGATCCCCGGTCCGTTGGAACCCGAACATCGAGTAGAAGATGTAGATCGGGATCATCGGGACGCCGTGCGTGGCGAACGAGGTGCCCGCCGCGATCAGCGACGCCGTCGCGCCCGCCTCGCTGATGCCCTCGTGCAGGATCTGGCCCTGCCTGCTCTCCTTGTACGACAGCAGCAGTTCCCGGTCCACGGCCTCGTAGGTCTGCCCGAGCGGCGAGTAGATCTTCGCGGTCGGGAAGAGCGAGTCCATGCCGAAGGTGCGCGCCTCGTCCGGGATGATCGGCACGAAGCGCGCGCCGATCTCCTTGTCCTTCATCAGGTCCTTGAGCAGCCGGACGAAGGCCATCGTGGTCGCCACGGCCTGCTTGCCGGAGCCCTTCTTCAAATCCGCGTATGCCGCGTCGCCAGGCAACGTAAGCGGCTTCGGCCGTACGACACGCTGCGGCAGGTAGCCGCCGAGCGCGGCACGCCGCTCCTTGAGGTACGCCACCTCGTCCGAGTTCTCACCCGGGTGGAAGTACGGCGGCAGTTCCGCCTCAAGCTGCTTGTCGGTGATCGGCAGGTGCAGCCGGTCGCGGAACTCCTTGAGCTCGGCCTTGGTCAGCTTCTTCATCTGGTGCGTGGCGTTGCGGCCCTCGAAGTCCTTGCCGAGGGTCCAGCCCTTGATCGTGTGCGCCAGGATGACGGTCGGCTGCCCCACGTGCTCGCGCGCAGCCTTGAACGCCGTGTAGACCTTCCGATAATCGTGCCCGCCGCGCGAGAGCCGCCGAAGCTCGTCATCGCTCATCCCGGCGACCATCTTGCGCAGCCGCCCGTCACCGCCGAAGAAGTTCTCCCGGATGTACGCCCCGGTCTCCACCGAATAGGTCTGGAACTGGCCGTCCGGCGTCGTGTTCATCTTGTTGACCAGCGCGCCGTCGACATCCTGAGCAAGCAACTGGTCCCAGTCGCGACCCCAGATGACCTTGATGACGTTCCAACCCGCTCCCCGGAACGTCGACTCCAGCTCCTGGATGATCTTCCCGTTGCCCCGCACCGGCCCGTCCAGCCGCTGGAGGTTGCAGTTGATCACAAAAGTCAGATTGTCCAGTTCTTCCCGCGCCGCGATCGACAGCGCCCCCAGCGACTCCGGCTCGTCCGTCTCCCCGTCCCCGAGAAACGCCCACACGTGCGACCGCGACGTGTCGGCCAGCCCGCGGTTGTAAAGATACTTGTTGAACCGCGCCTGGTAGATCGCGCTGATCGGCCCGAGCCCCATCGACACCGTCGGGAACTCCCAGAAACCCGGCATCAGCCGCGGGTGCGGGTAGGAGGGCAGCCCCGGGGTGTGGCTGTGCTCCTGCCGGAAGCCGTCGAGGTGCGCCTCGGTCAGCCGCCCCTCCAGGAACGCCCGCGAGTAGATCCCCGGCGCGGCGTGCCCCTGGAAGTAGACCTGGTCCCCCGCCTCGCCGTGGTCCTTGCCCTTGAAGAAGTGATTGAAGCCCACCTCGTACAGCGACGCCGCCGACGCGTATGTCGCGATGTGCCCGCCGACGCCCATCCCCGGCCGGTTCGCCCGTGACACCATGATCGCCGCGTTCCACCGGATGTACGCCCGGATCCGCCGCTCGATGTCCTCGTCGCCCGGGAACCACGGCTCGTGCTCCGGCGGGATGGTGTTGATGTAGTCGGTCGACCGCAGGCCGGGCACGCCGACCTGCTTCTCGCGTGCACGCTCCAGCAGACGCAGCATCAGGTAACGCGCCCGCTGTCGGCCCTGCTCGTTGATGACGGCGTCCAGCGACTCCAGCCACTCCCCGGTCTCGTTCGGGTCGATGTCCGGCAGCTGGGTGGGAAGACCGTCGCTGATGATCGAGAAACGCTCTCGTCCGGAAGCCACGCTCGTCCTTCACTTCGTCTTGGGGCGCCGTACGGCCGTCCCGCGCTTCTGGCGCGGAGGCGGGAGGGCGACGCCGGCCTCGGCTGTATCGCTAGGAGACCGCGGCACGCTCGCGTCGGCGCCCAAGAGGTCTCGCACAGTTCCTCCCATCGTCTTATGCGGGAGGGTGTGGCGTCATCTCTACTAGGCGGTAACCCTAGCGAAAACGGACACATCGGGCCGCCTTCAGGCGTGGATCACGGCATCGAGTCCGATGATCGGACGTCCATGCATCCGGTACGCACCGGGCTGCCACAAACCCACCACCCCGCTGTCCTGCGCGAATGCCGAAGCCTGTGCCCCGAATCCACCAATCGGAGCCCCGAGCAGTTGGCAACGGCGGAATTTCGAGGTGGAATGCAGGCAGTACGTAGCGGCGGCAAAACCGGGCCTCCCCTGCCCCGGCCTCGCCGGCCGAGACAGTGCAGAGACAGTGCAGATGTGCATATGCGCAGAAAGGCGCCCAACACCTCCAAATCCCTCCGACTCCACCCTCATTTACGCAGCGAGAGGCGGCTCGAATGCGTGCGTCCATCGGAGACAGGCTCCACATCCATACCAACCACATCGGGACCGAAGACCACTACGGCCGGATCATCGAGATCCGCGGCGCCAACGGCGCGCCCCCGTACCTGGTCGAGTTCCCGGACGGGCGCACCAGCCTGGTGTTTCCCGGGCCCGACGCGATAGTCGAGCCGAGTGCGCCGGCACACACCGGAACGACGCGAGGCGTCCGGCCGAACAGACGGGTGCACACCCGCACCGGCTGGTAGCGATAGGCAGCAGCCCGGACACCGAACTACCGCGGCGCGTCGACAAGATCGTCGGCGCGCCGCGGCGTATCGTCCAGGCTCCCGCGACCCCGGCCCCCAACGTGCAGCATCCGCTCCGACAGCCCGCAGCAGCCACTCGCCAAGCCTCTCTCCCGGCCCGGATATCCACAGAAGGGTGCAGGGTACTTGCGCGGCGGGCGCGGCACGTGTGGACTACAGATGGAAGCAACCCGGCGCAGCGGCGTCGGGTGCCAGCAAAAGCGGCAAAGAAGCACAAAACAACGAACGCGACAGGAACCCACTCGGCCTACACGGACCCGAGTCCGAAAATGGAGGGAAGCTACACGTGAGCGCGACCGCGGACCACGCGGATCCTGCACAGGTCTTGCCGAACGAGGCGTCGGCCGACACGCAGGCAGCAGCCCGGCTGGGTTTCACCCCGGGACAGGTGGTCCAGGAGATCGGCTACGACGAGGACGGCGACGAAGCGCTGCGGGACGCGATCGAGGCCCTGACCGGATCCGACCTCGTCGACGAGGACTACGAAGACGTCGTCGACGCCGTCCTGCTGTGGCACCGGGAGGACGACGGCGACTTGGTGGACGTCCTGATGGACGCGCTCACCGCGCTCGCCGACGGCGGCTACATCTGGCTGCTGACCCCGAAGGCGGGTCGCCCCGGGCACATCGAGCCGAGCGACATCGGCGAGGCTGCCCCGACCGCGGGCCTGTCCCAGACCAGCTCGGTCTCCGCAGGCCGGGACTGGGCCGGCACCCGACTGGTGGCCCCCCGCGCCCGCGCCGGGAAGCGGTGAGCCCTGCCGCAGGCAGCACGCCAAGCCAGACTCCGGCACCGCCCGTGCCCACCCCCGCACTCGGCCGCACGTCCCAGCTCAAGCTGAAGCCCGGCCCCGAGCCCAAGCCTGAACCCGAGCCCGCGCTCGCGCCCGCCCCTGAGCCGAAGCCCGGGCCGGAGTCCACGCCCGGGCCCGAGCGCGCGCGAGCCCGACGCGATCACCGACGTGGCCCCCACCAAGCCGACGTCCCCCGTCATCACGCCGCCTCCCGCCCCAGTACCCAAGGGGATCACGCCCGGCGGCAATCCAACGCGCCCCCAGGCGACGCCCTACCCACCCCCACCCACCACCAACGCCGACGCCTACGCCCCCCGGCCCCAGCCTCAGCACCCAAATCCACCCCCGCCGCCATCCTCACCCTCACCACCACCTCCACTCTCGCCACCGTCTCTACCCCCGCCCCCACTCCCGCATCCGCCTCCACCACCATCTCCGCCTCCACCCCCCGAACTCCGTCCCCCGCCGCCATCTCCGCCTCTACCGCCATCACCCCAGCCCCCACCGCACCCCACCACCCCAGCACCAGCCAATCCAGCGCGCCCAACCACCTCCTAATCGGCCACACTGCCCCCAACTTCACCCTCCCGGACCAGCACGGAGTCGACCACTCCTCCCTCCCCAAGCTCCCCAACTCCGACCAGTCCCCCGAGCACCGCCACGGCCACCGCCACCACGCCCGACGCCCCACACTGCTCGTCTTCTGCCCCTTCGCCTTCTCCCAGATCTGCGGCGGCGAACTGCGAGACCTACAGTCGGCCCTCTCCGACTTCAACAGCCACGGCGTTGAGCTACTGACAATCTCCTGCGACCCCATGTACGCCCTACGCGTCTACGCCGAACAGGAAAACTTCGGCTTCCCGTTGCTGTCGAACTTCTGGCCGCACGGAGCCGTAGCGCGCGCCTACGGAGTTTTCGACAAGGTGAGAGGCTGCGCACAACGCGGCTCGTTCCTGATCGATCAGGACGGAATCATCCGCTGGTCGATAATCACCCCAATCAACCAAGCGCGCCCTGTCCACCTATCTAAATGCCCTAACCCACCCGCCCCTCTAACACCTCACCTCCCCCAACCCCACCCCAGTCCACCTCGCCCCACGCCACTTCAACGCATCCCACTTCAATGCACCCTGCCCCTCTCCACCCCACTTCCCCCAAACCTCCTCACCGCACCGCACCGCCACTCCGCCTCACCCTCATCGGCGCACACGCTTCAACCGCGCGCCGACCAACATTCTCCGCACTCCACTGACGCCGACCGCCGCAAAGCGCGATACTGATTTTCTTCAACGGTGACCGATGAAGAAGAAGGGGGATGCACGTGGCGGGGATCGACTGGTCGGGCGGCGGCGAGGCTCCGTTCAGCAGAATCGGCATGTCCACCGCGACCAACGAGGTGTCACTCACCCAGCACGGCGCGATAGCGGGCACGCTGCGTGTGAACCTGCGCTGGAACCAGTCGGCCAACAGCCGCGGAGGCCGCAGCGCAGGACGTCGCGGGCTGTTCGCGGCGCGGCGCGCCGATTCCCCGACCGCAGACCCGAACCGGGGCGTCGACCTGGACCTCGGCTGCCTTTACCAGTTCACCGACGGCCAGCGCGGCGTGATCCAGGCGGTCGGCCGCCGCAGCGGCGACTATGCTCGCGCCCCGTACATCCGCCTGGACCGCGACGACCGGATGGGTTCGTCCACTGGCGAGAACATCTTCATCAACATGGACCAGAGCGCGCACTTCCAGCGCATCCTGATCTTCGTGATGGTCGCCGGCGGCACCGACGACCTCACCCGCGTCGGCGCCAGCGTCACGATCTACCCCACCGCAGGCCCCGCCCTGGAGATCCGCCTGGAAGGCTCCCCGACAACCCCCACCCGCGCCCGCAGCTGCGCCGTAGCCCAGATCCACCGCCAAGGCCCCGAGATCGTCGTACACCGCGAGCTGCGCTACTTCTCCGGCTACCAAAGCGAGATCGACCGGGCCTACAACTGGGGCCTGCACTGGGGCCCCGGCCCAGGAAAGGCCTGGCTGTAAGCCCGCCCGCACACCACCGCCCGGCCATACGATTTTGAGCGCCCCCACTCAGGCACGATAGGCTCTCGGCTCACGGGCACATAGCTCAGCGGTAGAGCGCTGCTCTTACAAAGCAGAGGTCGGCGGTTCGAGACCGTCTGTGCCCACTCTCTTCCATCAGCGCTGGAACGGTGAGTAGCCCCGGGTCGATATCGGCTCGGGCGTTCGTACTGGATGGTGGCGTTCTCAGGCAAGCCAGACGGCATCGTGTCGCGCCACGCTGAAGATGTGCTCCTGTTCGGGCGGCGTGAGCACGTCCGGCATTGATCTGAGCATGCGATTTATCTGTTCGCCGCGAGTCACGAGCACGTCCGAGCTGGCTGAGGTGGATCTCAGAGCAGCGGCTCCTACGAAGGCCAGGATCGCAGTTACCGGTACAGGCATCCCGCAGGCTTGGCTGAGCCGCCGCTCCGCGTTTCGGGCTTCGTGCTTACTGTTGCGGATGTACGGCTGTTGGACGCCGTTCACCCACACCACGTGATCGCCGACGCTGATGCGAGCGTCTCTGTGATGCTTGGTGTTGATCGTGAACACGCCTGGCGGGCCGATGACAATGTGATCGATGTCGGCTCCGCTGCGCAGCTCGACTGAGTGCAACACGGCCCAGCCACGGCGCTTCAGCTTGTCGAGCCGCCTGCCGACGATGTGTTCGCCCTTCGCCCCCAGTTCCCACGACGTGGCCTCGGTCGACAGACGCAGCAGGCGAACGACAATCCCCTGGAAGCCTTGCGGCCGAAGCTCGCGCGCACGTGCAGCGACTGCGTCACCGTGCTTGTTGTAGGCGAGATCCTTGCCACGCGCGGGTGGATCCGCGAGCAGGCTCTGCGCCATTGACGCCATTGAGGGCGGGAGCGCGGCTGCGAGGAACGGTCGCAGCGCATTGAGGACTTCCGTCTCGCGGGTCTGATCGACCAACTTGAGCTTGCCGGTCTTGCGGTCGTAGAAGGCTACCTTCTCGCCGGTATCCGCGTCGTTGACGTACAGCCGGTCATGTTCGTACCGTCGCCACTCATTCACGACCACGCCGGGCACAGCGCCCCCCATTTCGCAGGACTCGACCTCGCTACAACTGTATGAGGGATCTGCGACACAGGCGAACGGCGGTGGCGGCTATGAGCAGGCGAGGGTCGGTGTATTCACGAACTGGACGACCCTGTACGTTGGAACGCTTCAGTTGGGGGGGATGACGAGACGCCCCGACCGGATTGTGGGTCAGGGCGTTCGCTTAGTCGTCTAGTCGTCTACGCTGCGGCTACGTGTACATGGCATCGGCGCACTGAATACATGCCGTTAGATGCCGTGTGCCATGCGCGGTTGAACTGCTTGCTTAGGCGTGCGCACCGTAGGCAGGCACCTTGGGGTTCGCGCCGTACTTGTTGTCGCCTCCCTCACTGTCCAAGCAGGCGAAGACGAGCAGCACGATCCCACCGACGAACGGGACGAATCCGATGAGCAGCCACCAGCCGGAGCGGCCGGTGTCGTGCAGGCGCCGCACCCCCACCGCGAGACCCGGGAGGATGATCGCGAGCACGTAGATCAGGTACGGGATCGGGGTCTTGATCGCGAGGTCGATCACGAACAGGGCGATCAGCACGATGAAGTTGACGAGCGTGAACTGCCAGTATTCGGCGCGGCGCGCCCGGCCGCTGAAACCGACGTAGTTCTTCAGCACTGCGAGATAGTAGTTCACAGTTCCCCTCCTGATGATCCGGTCGGAGGCTCTTAAAGCAATCCGAGAATGACCGAACAGTCGATTGGTGTGGGTAATGCACAGTCAGCTACATAAGACTCTTGCGGCGCGCATGCTATCACACGGTACGGGCCGCTCAACTTCTAATCCGACCTGTGCCGAACCTCGCCGCGAGTCAGCCACGCGATACAGCTCGAACTGCGGCGTGGCAGCTGTCCCACCGGTCACGTCAGAGGCGATCGGCACAACGCTTCCGAAGGCCCCACTGAGATTGAGCGGCGGTGCACCCGATGAGTGTGGGTGCGTGTGAGTACTTAGAAAAAGCGCAAATGCACGCGTTAAAACCCCCAGAAGCTGACTAACCAGCGAATGACACGACTGACCTGACGGCTGAAGATCCCCCAACAGTCGCGGCCAAAACCCGACACAAGACTACTGTCACACTAAGGCGGAATGTACCAGAATTCCGCTTTACCCGCCAGGGGATACGGTCGACACCAATGACCGTTCCAGGCAACGCTTCGCGGCCTAGTCTATGGTGCTGGCGCCTGTTGCCGGATGAGGGTGGCGGGTCACTGGGTTCGGATGTAGTACGCGGGGCCGCATACCTCGTCCGCGCGGTAGGCGGCGGCCTGGATCCATGGCAGAACTGCGCTGTCCGACGTGAGGTCTGTGTAGAGCGCCGTCGCCTCGATCAGGTATCGATGCTGCGTCGCCATGTACTGATAGCGCCGCGCCGCGCGGTAATCGCCTTTGCAGGGCTCGGCGCCGTCGCCAGACCGGGTGCAGAAGATCCCGAAGTCCCATGAGCTCTCCGCCTGAATGCTGTCGTACACCTGACGTGCACTGGCCGCGCTGTCGAGTGGGAAGATCAGTACCGAGACGAGGATGTCGCTGGTGGAAGTGACGTTGGCGCCGGATTCAAGGTACTGCCCTGTCATGGACACGGTGCAGCCGTTGTCACTGAGCACTCGCTGCACGTTGCTGCTCATGTCCGCCTCGATGCACGACTCCTCGCCCCCGGAGATCAGGGAGTAATCGACGCCTTTGCTGTCCACGAAACTGTTCGGCAGCAGGGCACCCGTGGTCAGCGGCGTCTGGTCGGTGGAGCTGCTGTCCATGCTCGTGGGATCGAAGGCTGCGGCTGTGGTGGAGGAGACGGCGTCGGAAGATAGCGTGTCAGGAGTGGACGTGTCAGGAGTGTCAGGGGTGGACGTAGCTGACGTCACTGTGTTCGGCGATGCGGGGGGATACGAGGACGTCGGCGCTGAGGTTGACGATGATGATGAACCTGCGTCAGTGCTGTTGCTGTTGTTGCCGCTCCTGTTCGCGAGCACGGCGGCGAGCGCGAGGAGCCCGACCACGGCGACGACTGCGATCACGCTCGCCAGCACGTTGGGTGTTGACGTGCGCGGCAGGCTAGGAGGTGGAACGGGATAGAACGGCGGCTGGGACCAGTTCGGCGGGCCGACCGGGTGGGCCGGGTGAACCGGGATGGTTTGCTGCTTGAAGGCCGGGTCCGGAATGGTCGGATTGGGCACGGCTTGCTGCTGCGGCGGCGGACCAGCGCTTCCGTCGAGGATGCCGCGCACGAGCGAGCTGCTGGCGCGCTGCGCTGGATCACGCACGAGCAGTGCAGCTATCGCGTTGCGCAGCGGTTGCCCGCAGTTGGGCACTGGAACCGGCTCGAAAAGGATCGCGTTCAGCGTCGCAGAGGTGTTTTGCCGTTCGAAGGGCGCTCTGCCGTCCACGGCGATGAACAAGGTTGCGCCGACTGACCAAAGGTCCGCCGACGGCTCGATTTCTCCGCCTTGGAGCAGCTCCGGGGCGAGGTAGGCCGGCGTGCCGACGACGACGTTCGTCCTCGTGAGGCGGGCATCCGTGACCATGCGCGCGATGCCGAAATCGGTCAGCTTCACGACGTCGCCGGGCGCGAGCAGGATGTTAGCGGGCTTGATGTCGCGGTGCACGACGCCGAGCGCGTGAGCCGCGTCCAGCACGTCGAGCAGTTGCCGGGCGATCGCCACAACCCGCTGCTCCGGCATTCTCCCCTCACGCGCGATGACTTCGGCCAGGCTCGGCGCCCTGACCAGCTCCATGACCAGGTAAGCGCCCTCATCCTCGGCGTTGGCCGGGATCACGTCGTACAGCGCTACCGCGTTCGGGTGATGTACCCGGGCAGCGTTACGCGCCTCGGACAGCACCCGCATCGTGAAGACCTCACGTTCAGCGGCGGTGAGCTCCGACGGGGCGCGCAGTTCCTTGAGTGCTACCTGACGGTCGATCAGCTCGTCCTTGGCCAGCCACACCACGCCCATTCCGCCCCGGCCCAGTGCGCTGAGGATTCGGTAACGCCCGGCCACGATGCGCCCCGCATCAGGTGCTGCTGCCAACCCTGCCTCCTCGCCGGCGGATCCAATCCGCCAGACACCGTAGCGTGGCTGGTTGCCGTACCGGGGCCACTTGAACTTCCTACCCTGTGATCTCGCGTTTCACGATCAGTACCCTGACGATCAGGCTGCCGACTCATCCCGGCGGTTGTGAGGTCACGATCCGGCGTCTCGCATGTCGCGCTCGGGCAACGAGCACTCTGATTGCCATTCGTGACTCCACACAGCGCACTAATGTTCCCAGCATTGTGCACAGTCAGTAGTCATATTCACGCTGTTCGCGGTCGGCGGGCTCAACGGCTCGTCAGGGCGGAACGCGCTGTGCTCAGCTCATTCGCCAAAGGGGGGCGTCAATGAGATTCAACCCGCCGCCGAACTGGCCGCAACTGCCTGACGGCTGGTCGCCACCACCTGGCTGGGAGCCCGATCCGTCCTGGCCTCAGCCCCCGTGGGGTTGGCCGTTGTGGGTCAACGAGGACGAGACGTTCATCTCGCCGAGCCGGGCTGTCGGGCCGACGCCGATGAAGCTTCCGTGGTACCAGCGGACCGTCACGGTGGTGCTGTTCCTGGTCTTCTTCTTTCCGGTGGGGCTCCTCCTGTTGTGGCTGCGTCCGGATTGGTCCGTCCGGCGACGTGGTGTGATCACGGCACTGACAGTGGTTCTGGTGGCCATCATCGGGGCGACGCACAATCCCCCACCCGTCACGACGACTCAACTCAGCCCTGCTACAAGCAGCAGCTCAACGAGCCTCGGTTCAAGTAGCCCATCGGCCAGTGCATCTGCAACCGCTCCAACGTCACCGCCGTCGGCGATGCCGCTCACTCCCGGTGCGTCTGCCACTGCCACGAGTGCACCACCGGCGTACTCGACGGCCGCTTCCGCCGCTACGCTGGCTCCGGCACCCACGACTCACGCAGCGCCGCCGCCTCCCGTGCCCACCACCCAGGCGCCGCAGCCACAGCCGAGCACGAAGGCGCCGCCACCCAAACCGTCCACCTGCGGCGCGCCAAGCAACCCGTATGGCTACAACTTCTGCGGCACCGGCGGCTTCGTCACCAGCCCACCCGGCGATATCTGCAACTATTTCGGCTGCATCGCGAATTTCTGGAACGGCCACGGCTACATGGTCGAGTGCAACGACGGCACCTACAGCATGTCCGGCGGCATTCGCGGCGCGTGTTCGTATCACGGTGGGGAAGATCGCCCCGTGTACAGCGGATAGAGCCGATAGTTGGTAATCGGTCTCCGAATCCGCACGCATCCCTCGGCCGAGCGGGACCTTCGTCGGGGCTCGAATGCCACCGTGGTAGCAGTAGTGGCGGCAACAGCAGAACAGCCGAGAGCCCCAGGCTTCGGCCTGGGGCTCTCGCGCCAGATGCGTACCAGTTCGAGTTTCGCACGGGATCGGATTACCAGCGGATCACGCCACGGGTGTCAGTCGTTCTCGCACGTGCCCGATGGCGACCGACTCCGGCCGAATCCGTTGCCTCGTGGAGCAGTGGAGCAGTGGAACTGGGACACTGGTGGGCTATGAAACCGGATGACCAGCAGTGCATGTAGAGCTTTAGGGCTCTGACTCAGTGGTCAGCGATCAGGGATCTGTGGT
>NZ_DASYZI010000255.1:0-6663 GCF_035946395.1 Actinocrinis sp. | reverse complement strand
GCCGCGTATGCTCTGCACTTGAGTCTCATGACAGGGGCTCATCGCAGAACACCAACAAGCAGAGGTGGGGGGACATGCGTCCTCGCATCGTCGCCGCTTCCGCGGCGGCGCTCATCGCGGCTGCCTCCTTTGCGCCGACAGCGGCGCGGGCGGTCGGACAGAACGCGATATTCGTCAACAATTCGACTTCGGCGTGCACGGACTCGGGGACCGGGACTCTCGCGGCCCCCTACTGCACGCTCCAGGTCGCGGCGGACGCGGCGAACCCCGGTGACGTCGTGGACGTGACGCCGGGTACGTACGCGGCCGCCACCATCACCCGGTCCGGTACCGCGTCGGCTCCGATCACCTTCACCGGCAACGGCGTGTGGTTGAGCTTCGGAGTGGGGCGTGCCGCGTCGGCACCGCTCTCCATCTCCGGCGCGAGTTATCTGAAGATCGTGGATTTCAGGCTCGCGCCTGGAAGCGCCGCTGACGCTGTCGTCTCCGGCGGGTCCAACATCACGTTCGACAACGACAACTTCAATCCTCCAACCAGCGCTGCCGCTGTCGAGCCCGCGTTGCACATCACCAACGCCGCGTCGGCCGTGACGGTGCGGGACTCGATTCTGAGCAGCGGGGTCCTGGTCGACGGCGGATCCACCGGCACGGTGGTCACCACGAACAGGATCGGCGCGGGCTTCACGAGTCCGGTCTCCGTCGTCGGCGCCACGAACACGGCGATCACCAGCAACACGATCAACGGCTGCGGTCCGTCGATCTCGATCACCGGCTCCGCTGCCGGGACGAGCGTCGAGAACAACGTCATCAGCAGTCCTGAGACCGCCGGCAACTCCTCCTGCCCGGCCTCGTCGCAGGCCTATGGCATGCTCGTGGACTCGTCTTCCACGTCCACGACGACTGCGGATTACAACGACGTGTACGCCTCCGGCGCGGGGGCTGCGCCCTACGACTGGGCAGGCACCGCCTATTCGTCCGGCGCTGGGCTCTACACGGCTGCGGGCCAGGCCCAGCACGACGACAACACGGTGCTCGGCACTCAGGTGACCGAGCACTCGCCGCTGATCGACTCGGCGAACTCCGCCGCCGTCGGCGAGCAGGCGGTCGACATCACCGGCAACCCGCGGGTCAGCGACCCGCTGGTGACGCAGACCGGCGCGGGACCGTCCAACGACTACGACCGCGGTGCCGCCGAGTTCGAGGACCCGCTGAGCATCGTGACGGCCACGTTCGCCCCCTCGGTGAACAAGGCCCCGGTGGGCGCCGCGATCACGCTGCACGCCGCGGTGACCGACACCTGGTCGGACACGTTCGACTACCGGTTCTCGCTGAGCACCGGAACGGTCGACAGCGGGACCGGCGGGACGGCGAGCGTGTCCTTCAGCACGCCGGGCAGCTACTCCGCGACGCTCTACGTCATCCCGCAGAACAGAGCGTCGGCTCCGATGATCTTCGAAGGCTCAGTAGTGTTGACGATCGTGCCGCAGGCACCGCTGACGCCTCAGATATCCGTGGCGGCGAGCGGCGCGTACGGCGTCAGCGTCAGCGACTTCGGCACGACGGATGCGTGGAACGTCAGCGGTGTCACGTTCGACTTCGGTGACAAGACGCCGGTCCAGACAGCCGCCGACGGAGCCACGGTCCAGCACGCCTACGCCAAGGCCGGTACCTATCCGATCACTGAGACGGTGACCGACCAGGGCGGGAACTCGGCGACGACGTCGACCACGTTCACCACCAACGCCCTCGTCCCCGGCACGCTGATCAACATGGGCGGCGGCCTGACGACCTTCATCCCCGCCAAGTCCACCGGGATCGCCCAGGCGGCCGTCACCTCGATGCCCAACGACGGCAGCCAACTCGTGGCGGCCACGACCGGTGGCACGGTCGAGTTCGCCACCGGCACCTCTCACGGCAACACCTGGCAGGCCTGGCAGCCGTTGAGCCAGCCGGGCGTGACGGTGAAGTGGGTGGGCATCGCGGGCATGCCGAACGGCTCGTCCCAGCTCATCGAGGTCACGTCGGCGGGCACGCTGCTGCACACGGTCCACAACGCCAACGGGACGTGGCAGGCCGGCTGGGGCAGCCCCGCCGGTTCCACCGGGTTCACGCATGCTTCGATCACTGCCATGCCGGACGGGTCCACTCAGCTCGTCGCTGTCACGACCGCGGGCGTGTTGATGCACAACATCCGCTTCGCCAATGGTTCGTGGCAGGGCTGGCGTGCGCTCGGCCAGTCCGGAGTCAAGATCGTGGACGCGAGCATTGCCGGCCTGCCCGACGGTTCCTCGCAGATCGTGGAGGCCACGTCCACCGGCGTGATGCAGCACGACATCCGCTTCCCCGACGGACATTGGCAGGGTTGGGGCGTTCCCGCCGGAGCCACCGGCATCACCCAGGTCTCCATCGCCTCCACGTCCGTCTTCGGCAGCCCCTGGAGTCCCGGCGCGACCATCATCTCGGTCGTCACGTCCCAGGGCGGGATGATGAATGTCTTCCGCAATTCCGGAGGCTCTTGGTCGGACTGGACGGGCACGAGATCCGGGATCGGAGACCTGGGCACCGTGGCCAACACCACCGTCTCGACCCTGCCGGACGGCGGCTACCTGATGTTCTCCGTGTCCGGCGGCTGAGCCGAATCGCTCTCGGCTGTCACTGTGGGAATATGAGTAGGATTACTACCATATCCTGAGTCTGAGCCCCCGGTGCCTGACAGCACTCGGGGGCTCTGCTTATACTGGACCTGACATTGTCGGCGAGGTGCGGTCTCACGTGCCCTGCGCGCCGACCGGGCCTGGATGAGCGGGGGAACCGTGAGGGTCGGCTACGGCATTGCCGCCGTGCTGTTGGCGGTCGGTGCGGCGGGGTTCACGGCAGGTCCGGCCAGGGCGACGACTCCGGCGTCGATCTACGTGGACGACTCTGCGGGGGCGAACTGCTCCGACAAGGGATCGGGCTCCGCGTCGGCGCCGTTCTGCACGATCTCCGCGGCTGCAGCCGCCGCTCAGCCGGGCCAGACGGTATACGTCGGCACGGGCGATTATCCTCAGCAGGTTGACATATCGGCGAAGGGGACGGCCGGCGCACCGATCACGTTCGTCGGGCAGGCGACGTATCGGAACCCCATGAACACGCTCATCGGGGTCGGCTCGGGCTGGCCGACGCCAGCGCACGCGTTCGTCCTCGACGGCGCGCAGAACGTGGTGCTTGAGAACTTCCAGGTCGCCGGGTCGGCGGGGGACGTGGTGGTCACGAACTCGCAGAACGTCACCATTGACCAGATCTACGACGGACCCTATTCGCAGAACGGTCCGGCGCTCCAGGTCAGCGGTTCGTCGAGTTCGGTGACCGTTGAGCGCAGCGTGCTGAGTTACGGCGTCGAGATCGGGCCCGGTGCGACCGGAGTCACCCTGACGACGAACGTGCTGCACAGCGCGTCGAGCGCGACGCCGATGATCCGTGCCGTCGACGCGCCGGGCACTGCGATCGTGAGCAACACCGTCACCGCGTGCGCGGCAGGGATCGATCTCGAAGGCGCCTCGTCGGGTTCGACGATCCGCAACAATGTGCTGGGCCTCGCGTCGGTGGGAAGCACCACGTGTGGCCAGTCGTCGACCGCGGTGGGCATCACGGTCGCCGCGGGCTCAGCGTCCGGTACGACGTCCGACTACAACATCGTGTACGCCGCGGGCGGCGCGGCGCCGTATTCGTGGGCTGGTACCGCGTATCCGACTCAGCCTTCGTTCACTGCGACGACCGGTCAGGGCGGCCATGACAGCACGGCGGACCCGCTCCTGACTTCGGCCCCGCTGACCTTCCTCAGCCAGAGCACCGCGAGCGGGTTCGGCTACCCGGCTGAGGGCGCGCCGGAGATCGACTCCGCCGACCAGTCCGCTCCCGGCGAACTGACCACCGACGTGATCGGAATGCCGCGCGTCGACGATCCGCTGGTGGGCAACACCGGCACCGGCAGCGGTTCCGGCGCCGGCTACTACGACCGTGGCGCGTTCGAGTTCCAGGACCCGATCGCGTTCCCCTCGTCATGGCCCGCCGGTAGGAAGACGGGCAGCGCGCCGCAGCAGATCACGTTCACCCCTGGCGTCTGGCCGTCGTGGTCACAGGGAAAGGTCACGTACACCTACGACTTCCAGGACGGCACTCCAGAACTGGTCACCACGGCGAGCACGATCACCCACACCTTCCCGCTCGCCGGCCAGTACACCGTGATCGTCAGCGCCGCCGACGGATACGGCAGCACTCAGCCGACCGATCCCGGGAGCCGGATCCATGTCGCGGTCGGCGCGGACTACACGCCGCTGACCCCGGTGCGGATTCTGGACACGCGTAAGGCGATCGGCGTGGCGACTACCACTCCGGTGGCGCCGGACTCGGCGGTCACTCTGACTGTGGTCGGCGCGAACGGCGTCCCCGCGACCGGCGTGTCGGCCGTGACGATGAACGTGACGGCTGTCGGCGCCACCTCACCCGGATACCTGACCGTCTACTCGGACGGGGCGCCGCGTCCGGTGGCGCAGAATGTGAACTTCGCATCGGGCACACCGGTGCCGAACCTGGTGACGGTTCCGGTCGTGGGCGGAAAGGTCGTCTTCTACAACGGCAGCCTGGGCACCGTTCACGTCGTGGCCGACCTCGAAGGGTTCTATGCGAACGCCGGATTCGACTTCGTCGCGCGGTGGCCGGATCGCGTCCTCGATACGCGGGTTCCGGTCGGTACCGCCGTAAAGGCGCCGTTGGGTCCGAACGGGCACCTTCAGTTGAACCTGAACCCGGCCTCGAATCCGGAGCTTGATCCGAACACGCGCGCCGTGACGCTGAACGTGACGGTCACCGGTCCGAGCACCGGGGGCTACCTGACGGTGTATCCGGACGGCGCCGCGCAGCCCACCGCGTCGAACCTGAACTTCTCTACCGGCCAGACGATCGCCAACCAGGTCACGGTGTCACTGGTCGATGGAAAGATCGACTTCTACAACGGCAGCGGCGGGACCGTCAACGTGATCGCGGACCTCGACGGCTACTACGCACCGCAGAGTGCGTGCTGCTCGTACTCGTACTTGCCCACCAACTCCATACGCATCGTGGACACGCGCTCGGGTGTGAACCCTGCGCCGCTCGCGGCCTTCGGCACGATCGATCTCCACGACGCGATCTGGCAGAACGGCGCCACGCCGGGGACGGCGAACGGACTGATGCTGAACGTGACGGCCATCGCTCCCGGTACGGGCGGCTACCTCACCGTCTACCCGGACGGGCAATCACGGCCGGTGGCGTCGAGCCTCAACTTCTCCAGCGGACAGACCGTCTCCAACCTGGTCGCCACGGTCACCGGCCAATACGCCGGGATCGAGGTCTACAACGGCAGCGGCGCGCCCACGGACCTGACCGTCGACATCCAGGGGTACTTCTTGCAGCACTAAGGGCCGACGAGTGCGGCGCGCTGCTCAGGGCGCAAAGCGGGCCACGGCGGGAATGCGCGAGCGATCGCCGCGGCTGGAGAGACATATGAACGCCGAAGCGCGCACCGTACTGATCACAGGGTCGACCTCGGGACTGGGACGCGAGTTGGTCCTGTGCCTGGCGGCGGACGGCTGGGCCGTCCTCGCCCACGGCCGTGACCGCAAACGTCTCGACGACCTGTGCCGCGAGGCCGGCCCGGCGGTACGGCCGCTCGTGGCCGACCTCGCGTCGCTGGACGAGGTGGTCCGGCTCGCCGCACAGGCCGCCGCCGCGACCGATCGCCTCGATGTGCTGGTGAACAACGCCGCAGTCGGCTTCGGGGCGCCCGGGCACGGCAGGCAGACCAGCGTGGACGGCCACGAGTTGCGGATGGCGGTCAACTATCTGGCCCCGGTGCTGCTTACCCGGCGCCTGGTTCCGCTGCTGACCGCGTCGGCCCCGGCGCGCGTCGTCAATGTCGGCTCCGTCGGCCAAATCTCGTTCGACCCGCACGACGTGGCCTTCGAGCGCGGATACGACGGCATCACCGCGTACCGCCGGTCCAAGCTCGCCCTCTCGGCGTTCACCTTCGACCTCGCCGACGAGCTGCCCGCGCGGGCCGTGACCGTCAACTGCCTGCACCCGGCGAGCCTGATGCCCACGGCCATGGTGCTTGAAAGCCGGATGGCGCCGATGTCGGAACTCGACGAGGGGGTCGTGGCCACATTGCGGCTCATCACGGACCCAGACCTCGCCGATGTCACCGGCGAGTATTTCGACGGCCTGCGCCCCGGCCGGTCGCGGCCCGAAGCGTACGACCCCGACTTCCGGTCCAAGCTGCGCGCCGTGACGGCGGGGCTGCTGGCCGACTACCTCTGAGCGCGCCTGAGCGGGCCGTCGAACCAACGGTCCGCGCGATGTGACGCCTACTGACCTTACTTATGGCGATCAAGGCTCCGATCAGTCATTGTCGCGATCACTGAGCCGGTCAACTGGGCCGGTCAACTGTGTCGGCGTCGACGAATTCGAAGACTGTCCGGTAGGGCGCGTCACCCGTGATCACCTGGTATGCGTCACGCAGCGCAGCCGCTGAGCAATGTCAAAGAAGCCTGATTTTGTGGCCGCCGAATAGGGTCGGCTCAGCTGCCGTAGAAGTCAACGGGGTCGCACTGCGAACCGGCGGGTGCTCGTTGACGCGATACCGGA
>NZ_DASYZI010000254.1:0-17139 GCF_035946395.1 Actinocrinis sp. | reverse complement strand
CGGCGGCCGAACGGCAGCATTCTCGGCATTGCAACGGGGGTAAGGCGGCGCCCCGGTTATCTGATTTGCCTAGTTAGTACCCTCGCTCAGCTTTCAGCCTGGTACTGCAATGAGGAGGATGCTGTGTCGCACCTTGGTCTTGTCGCGCCCCCATACGTGGGCCACGTCAATACGATGATCGTTATCGGTCGTGAGCTGCGCAGCCGTGGTCACCGCGTCTCGGTGATTTCGACTCTCGACGCCCAGGAGGAGGTACTGCGCGGCAACCTCGAATTCATCCCGGTCGGCGCCGAGGAATATCCGCTCGGCGCGCTGGAACGGTTCACCGACAAGCAGGGGAAGCTGACCGGAGTGCGAGCGATCCGGTTCATCATCAAGGACATGGCGAACATCGCGCTGATGCACGGGCGCGAGCTGCCCGGCGCCGTCACGCGTAACGGCATCGAGGCTCTGGTGGTCGACCAGATCCAGCCGGTCGGCGGGGCGGTCGCGCTGCGGTACGACCTGCCGTACGTCAACGTGTGCAGTCTGCTGCCGCTCAACACCGACCCGGGTGTCCCGCCGTGGACGATGGCCTGGCCCTACCAGGACTCGAACCAGGCGAGGGCCAGGAACAAGATCGCCTATCGGGTCAGGTCCCTGATGCAAAGGCCGCTCGCCAGGGCGGACAACCTCACGCGAGCCGCATGGGGCCTGCCGACCATGACCATGAACCCCGACCAGACGTTCTCCACACTCGCGCAGATCGCCCAGATTCCCGAGTTCTTCGACTTCCCCCGCACGCAGATGCCGGAGAGCTTCCACTACGCCGGTCCGCTGCACGACTACGAGAGCGCCAGCCCCGTGCAGTTCCCCTGGGAGCGCCTCGACGGCAGGCCCCTGATCTACGCCTCCATGGGCACGCTGCTCAACCGCCGGGAGCGCGTGTTCCGCACCATCGCCGAAGCCTGCGAGAACCTCGACGCCCAACTGGTGATCTCCCTCGGCCACCGCGGCGCGCATATCCCGACGGACTTCCCCGGCCAACCGGTCATCGTGGACTATGCTCCGCAGCTCGAACTGCTCAAACGGGCATCGCTGGTCATCGGGCACGGCGGGGCGAACACCGTCCTGGAATCGATGGCCTACGGCGTGCCCATGGTCCTGCTGCCGGTGTCATACGATCAGCCGGGCGTCGCGGCGCGGGCCAAACGCGTCGGCGTCGCCGAATTCATCCCGGTGCACAAAGCCAACACACGCAGACTGCGCACCACGATCGACACCGTCCTGACGAACCCCTCCTACCGGCAGAACGCACAGACGTATCAAAACGAGATCAGAGGAGCCGACGCCGTGGGCCGCGCAGCCGACATCATCGAGCAGGCGTTCCGCACACGCCGACCGGTGCTGAGGACCACGACGGCCTGAGAGGTCGTCCAGAACCTTGTCTTTGGCGAAAATAAACCAGTGGATGACGATGGCGGCGTGTGAGGCGTTCGCAGGACTCGCAATCCGCGCGGCGATCAGAACCAGAAGAGCGTCACTATGCGCCATACCTGGTCGATGAAGAGTCCCGCGGTGCACATGAGAAGGGCTACAGTCTTCACTTTGTTGAGTAGCCCGATGTGCCAGTTGTACAGATCTTCGATCGCCATCCGCCGCACAATGGTCAGCGCCAGCATTGTCAACAGCGCCACCAGGATGGTCAGCGGAACGACCAGCCAGGGCGTGAAGTCGCGGGACAGCTGCGCAAGCCGGACGGCGAACGAGACGATCAACACGCGGGCCAGGTCTCCGTGCAGGTTCCGTTCGACGAGATGCGAGACCGCGGGATGATCGTGGGGGTGGTGAGCAACCATGGCCGCTGCCCGCTGCACCCGCATCGCCCACAGCGAAAGGACGATGACGTAACCGTAAACGGCGACAACCGTGACCAGGAGCACCATCGTCCACATCCACAGCCGTAGGACCATCAAAGTCAGAAGGCTTAGATAAGCTTACACGCCCGGACGAGGCGGCTCCAGTAGAACTACAGTCCAATCGGTGACCGTTGCGGTGATCTCGGCCTCAACCACGCTCGACTTCAACGGGGCCGCAATCCGGTGGACGTCGGCGGATACCGGTCGGCGACGGCGCCGAGCACGTCAGGGCTGGACGCGGCCGCAGGCGCCTACGACACTTACGGCACCGGGTAAGCACGCTGATCCGTTCGAGCAGGCCCGGCGTTCCCGTCTAAGGAGCAGGCCGTGAACCGCGTCCCCTTGGTATCCGCCGTCTGCGCCGCCTTCCTGGCGATGTCCGGGCTGTCGGCTTGCGGCAGCGGTTCGGCCGCGAGCGGCCCGAGTTGCCCTGCGCAGCTTGCAGCGTGGGAGAACGCCGGCGTCCTCGCGGATCTCAAGAAGCTGCCCGGCCAGCTCGACACCGCTGACGATCACCTGTTGGTCGCGGGTATCGGCTCGCCGCTGACCGCCATTCCAGACATGAACGCGGTTCGCAGCGATCTTGAGACGCTGACGAGCGAGGGTGACCTGTTGGCCGCGCACCACGCTCCGGCATGTATGCCGAAGCTGAGCGCCGACTATACGACCATGCTGACGGACTACACGCTGCTGGAAAAGCACGTCGGCGAGTTCATCCAGCAATCGGGGGGCGCGCTCGGCTCGATCGGCGCCGAGCTGGCGGAAGCTACCACCAGTCTCGTCAAGCAAGATGTGGCCGCTGTCCAGAAAGACCTGAACAGCTGACCCGATGCCCCGGCAGGGCGGACGGGCCACGACCAAGGACCTGTCAGCCCCGCGTGACCGGCGTCTCACCAACTGCCGGAAGACCTGGTCGACGTCGGCAGCAAGGCCCACTTCGCAATGCCAGTGCGGCAAGCCGGGGCGGCGAGATCGGAGGGAACACCGAGAGTGCGCCGGACGACCGACCGAGCGCTCAGCGTTCAAGTCCGTCGGGGTACAGTCACGACGCGGGTTCTCTCGACGAACGTCGGGAGGCCGTCCTGTGAAACCGATCCGGAATGCGAGACGATGCCGCCCTCCGACCAGTCGCCGCCGGCCGACATTGACGAGCCTCGCACGGAGCCCGAAGGCGAAGGCGAAGGCGAAGGCGAATCCGCCTCCGACATCGATCACGTCGGCGGACAGAGCGCTGAAGCCGAGGAGCAACTCGACGACGGCTCCGGCACCACCGCCGTGCGGGCCGACGGTTCCGCGCGCGGGCGCCGTCGGACGTGGCCGCGCCGCATCGCGGTCTTCGCCGCAGTGCTCTTACTCGGCGTCACGGCTTTCTCGGCCTGCTTCGATCTCGCCACCAACCAACGCGCATCCGTGCCCGCCGGTCTGACGTACGTGCAGACCGGTGACATCTCCACCCGCTACCGGCAGTGGGGCACGACCGGAACCCCGATCGTCCTCGTGCACGGCTTCATCGAATCCGCCGACACCTGGCAGGGGCCGGCCCCGATGCTGGCCGCGGCAGGTCATCGCGTCTACGCCCTCGACCTGGACGGCTGGGGCTACACGCAGCGGGTCGCCCCGTTCGACCTCGGCCATCAGTCCACGCAGTTGCTCGGCTTCATCGCGGCGTTGCACCTGGACCGCCCGATTCTGGTCGGACACTCCAGCGGCGCCGCGATCGTCGCCGCCGCGACCCTGCGCTCCCCCTCCTCGGCAGGCGGGATCATGTTCCTGGACGGTGACGGGCTGGCCACCGGCGCGGGCCAGAAGACACTGCTCACCAAGCTGTTCATCGAGCCCTACCGCACGACGCTGCTACGCCTGGTACTGCACACCGACGCCGTCATCCGCGCCGTCTACTCCAACATGTGCGGGCCGACCTGCCCGAGACTGGACTCCGCGGGACTCGCCCAATGGCGACGGCCGCTGCAAGTCCCCGGAGCAGAATCGTCGCTCTGGGCGATGCTCAACCTGGGTGTTCCCGGCCTGCCACCGCAGCAACTCGCCGCCTTGGCCTCCCTGCCGGTACCCAAGTCGGTCGTCTTCGGCGCCGACGACTCCGCTTACACGCAAGACACCCCGCAACAGACGGCGGCCCGCATCGGCGCCCCGCAACCGACAGTCATTCCCGCAGCCCGCCACCTCACCCCGGTCAACAGCCCGGCCGCCGTAGCCGCCGCGATCGAGGCACTGGCAGCCCGCGCATGACACTGGCGCTCGAACACGAGGTCGTCGGCGGTCTCGGTCGGCTCCGCATCTGCTTCGAGCAGCAGGCGGAGCCGACCGCGACCACTGGTGGCTGATCGTATGAGCGGATCGGGTACCCGGGTAGATCGTGCGGACTCGGCTACGGCTTGGGCACGGCCGCGCCTGTGAGATCGACATTCCCGGCCCAGGTTCCGTACGAGCCCGTGTACCCGGTGAGGTCCCCGACGGGGCCCCACACGTTGTTCGCGAACGTGTTGTTCTCGACGTCGACGTTGATGCCCGTCTGGTTGCGCAGGTTGAAGGCGCCGCCGTTGAGGTAGTTGTCGGTGATCGAGATACCGGTGTCCGAGGAACCCCGGTCCTGGATGAAGATCGCCGCGGTGGTGTCGCTGCGGACCGGGGCGTCCACGTAGTTGCCGTCGATCACGATGTTGCCGCCGCCCTGGCTGAAGATGCCGTCCAGGTGCGTGGGCGTGCTCGCGGTACCCGTCTGCGCCAAGCCGTGAATCCAGTTGTTCTGGATGATCGAATTGTCGGTCGGATCGATGCCTTGAGGCATGCCCGACAGGTCGTCACGAATCGCGATCTGCGCCTGATTGCCGTAGGCGGACCAGATCGGGGCGACGTCCTCGCCGGAGGGCATCGTCTTTCCGGGCAGCCAGCCGACCGTGGAGTCGGTCACCTTGATCGTCGAGTTGAGCGGGCCGGACGTATCGGGGTGCCCGAGGATCGCGTACCAGGAGTCGCTGGTCCCGCCCTGGACGATCGATTGGGAGATCGTCAGGTTGCCGGTGCCGGTCCAGAAGAAGCTTCCCTTGATCCACACGTGATCGAGAGTCAGATTCGTTTGGTCACAGCGCAGGCCGAAGGACTGCCAGCCACAGCCGCTGGGGGCCGCCCCGCCTGGCTCGTAGACCTTCAGGGCGGACGTGCTCCCCAGGTAGCCCACGCTGCCAGGCTTGACGTAGCCGCCAGGCGAGGACGTCACGACGAGCGACGAAGGCACCGAGCTTGCGCTCGGGGAGGACGGCGCAGAGGTCTTGCTCGCAGAGGCAGAGGCGGAAAGCGATGGGGAAGCGGAGGCGGAAGAGGACGGCGAGGCCGACGCACTGCCGGACGTGACAGCCGGTGCCGGAGCCGAGGTCCCTGTGGACGACGGCTTGAACAGCACGTCGACCCAGTAGTTGCTCGTCTGAGGGGACGCGGTCACGGGCCGAGCAGTCGTGCCGGCGTACGTGTAGATGCCGTTGCCCTGCTGCGACGTCATCTGGTTGGCGACCAGGTCCCCGCTCTGATACGCGACCTTGAAGTAGTTGTCGTCATGCGCATAGTGACCGTGCGGAGCCAGATACGAGGCCTCGTAGGTGGTGGACGCGGTGATGTCGACCGGTGTCGCGAACATGGCGACCTGCCAGCCGGTGGTCGTCTCCTTCGTGAAGGTGACGGCGCCCAGCTGCTTTCCCGCGGCCGACCAAAGCGCTCCGACGTGGGTGCCCGTGTTGCGAGGGCCCTTGTAGAAACGGATCCCGAGAATCTGTCCCGGGACCGCGGAATGGAACCTCATGCCGACGTTGACGCTGTTGGGGTCCGACGAGTCGGCACTCGTCGGCACGGTGCTGCCGGACCACAGGCTCTGAACGGCGACAGCGGACGCGATCTGGCTCACGTAGAAGCCGACGGCGGCGGCGAGCAGCGAGAACACGACGGAAGCGATCGCTACTTTCGATCGCTTCGACCGCGGCCGTTTGGAACGTGATCGTTTCAGTCTGGGGGTCGCGTGTGCACCCATAAGGTTTTGCCGTGCCTCTCCTCCGACCGCCTACCGGGTTAGCTGACGGGTTCGGGCGGGGAGTGCTTTCACCCTACGGCGCCGTGCGCAGGCTGCCGAGGCGGCATTGCGCTCGGCAACAGGGCACGGTGCACCGATTCACCCCAGGGACGTGCGTCTTCGATGACAGTGGGTCCCCGGCTCCACGGCGTGTTGGACCGCGGGCACACCAGTTCAGAGTACCTTCGAACGCTTGAAGCGTATCGAAGGTCGGTATTGCGACACACGGGCCGCCGCGCGAAATGTGGACTCGGCGGGTGCGCCGGTGCCGCCTTTCTGACGGCGTTGACCGGACGCACGGGCTCGACTCTATGAGGCCGTCCCCGGGTCGTGCCACCACATCCCTGCGACTTCAGAGATGTTGGGGAAGTTTTTACCGAACCACTTGCGGTGCGCCATGACCTGGTCGCTCTATGCCACGACACGGATATAGATGTGATACTCGACACGCCGTCACATCCACGCTACGGCAAGGCCTGCGGCATCGTGACGACCGATTCCCGCGGAGGCGGACTGCCCGTCGTGCTCCCGTACGCCTACAGCCACGGCCACGCGTCGGTGAGGGGTGGCACTCCCGGTGTCAGTCATATATCAGAAAATCAAACCGATTCGCTGATTCAAGCCAACCGTTTCCAGCTCGGCGAATCATTGCAGGTTCTGCGTCTGTCGTGGATTTCCGGCGAATCCCTTGGAAACACGCCTCGAAGCCAAGCGGACAGAGCGTCCCGGATCGGGGCGCCGGTGCGCGGCGTTCTGTCTGCTTTCACATGGACGGGCAGGTCAGAGCGTTGGGCTGACGCCCCGTGTTGGTCATCATCTGCCGTGTCTGTATCTAACTGCTGAAGGTCCGAGGCGATCGGGCAGGCGGCAGGCAAATCCGTCATCAGGCGGGAGAGGTGCGCGGTATGGTCACACGGGCGTTGCCGGGGTCGAGATTCCGGGTTCGAAGGCTGACGGCCGCGGCCATCGCGGTCGCCACGGCCGTGGCGGGGATGGCGATCGGCGCGGTGTCCGCCGTCCCCGCCGCCGCGGCCACGTCGAACTGCACTGCCGCGTATACGGTGACGAGCAGCTGGCAGGGCGGCTTCCAGGTGGCTCTCACCGTCACCAACAACGGTCCGGCCGTGTCGAGCTGGGCGGTGGCGTTCCGGTTCCCGAGCGGCCAGACGGTCGAGAACGGCTGGAACGGCGCGTTCTCCCAGAACGGGCCGGACGTGTCGGTCGTGAACGAGAGCTACAACGGCGCGCTGGCGACCGGGGCGAGCATCAGCCTCGGGTTCATCGGCCTGGCCGGCAACACCAACAACCCGCCGGCCTACTTCACCATGAACGGATACGCCTGCAACGGCGCGGCGCAGGTGCCCTCGGTGCAGATCACCACTCCGGCTCCGGACACGACGGTCGCTCCGGGCGCGTCGCTGGCCTTTGCCGCGGCGGCGAGCGAGCCGACCGCGTCGATCGCCAAGGTCGAGTTCCTCGAAAACTCCCTGCTGCCCGGCGCTTCGGCCACCCCGACGGTGCTGGCCACCGACACCGCGGCGCCGTACACCTTCACGTGGCCCGCCGTCCCGGCCGGCTACTACAACGTCACCGCCGAGGCGTTCGACAGCGCCGGAGTCTCGGCGTCCTCGTTCCCGATCCAGGTCAGCGCGGTGTCCGCCTCATCGACCGCGCCGCAGTTGCACGTGTCGGGCAGCAAGCTGGCGGACAAGAGCGGCAAGACGGTGCTGCTGCACGGTGTGGACCGTTCCGGCGCCGAGACCAACTGCGTGCAGGGATACGGGATCTGGACCGGCCCGGTGGATCAGCCCTCGGTCACGGTGATGAAGGAGTGGGGGATCAACGCGGTCCGCATCCCGCTGAACGAGGCGTGCTGGAACAGCGAGTCGTACGTGAACGCGGCGTATGCGGGAGCTGCGTATCAGTCCGCGATCAAGTCGTACGTCAACCTCCTCAACGACAACGGGATCGTGGCGGTCCTCGACCTGCACTGGACCGACGGCGCCTATTCCGGGCCCGGCGCGGGCTGCGGTTCCGCGCAGGCGACCTGTCAGAAGCCGATGCCGGACACGGCCGAGGCGGTGCCGTTCTGGACGTCGGTGGCCGGCGCTTTCAAGGGCGACGACTCGGTCGTCTTCGACCTCTTCAACGAGCCGTATCCGTCGCAGGCCGACGCGAACAACGAGACCGAGGGCTGGCAGTGCTGGCTGAACGGCGGCACCTGCGCCGGAATCGGGTACAGCGTCGCGGGTATGCAGTCGCTGGTGAACGCGGTCCGCTCGTCGGGCGCCGACAATGTCCTGATGCTCGGCGGACTGTCCTGGTCGAACGACCTGACGCAGTGGCTCGGCTACGAGCCGACCGACCCCGACAACAACCTGGCGGTCTCCTGGCACTCGTACAACTTCAACGCCTGCGCGCCCCAGTCCTGCTGGACCAGCCAGGTCGCGCCGGTCATCGCCAAGGTCCCGCTGGTCGCCGGCGAGATCGGCGAGAACGACTGCACCGGGACTTTCATCAATCCCCTGATGAGCTGGCTCGACTCGCAGGGCGGCAGCTACCTGGCCTGGACCTGGGACGCCTGGAGCGGTGCGTGCTCCAGCGGCCCGGTGCTGATCACCGACTACACCGGCGACGCGACCGCGTTCGGCGCCGCGTACGAAGCGCATCTGACAGCCCTGGCGGCGGGCTCGTGACCTGACGTCGCCGTCCGACGCACGGCAACAGCTGATACGGATACTTACGCTGCCTCCCGGTCGCACCGGGAGGCAGCGTCATAACAGGGACATGTCATGGCAGGGCCATCGCGGGGCCGGGTCATAACAGAGCCCGCAGTGCGTCCGCGGCTTGTGCGACGCAGTCGGCGAAGCTCGGGGCCGGCTGTGCGGAGAGCCAGCGGGTAAACGCGACGTGGAAGACCGTCACCGCGCTGTGGGCGGCGAGGCTGGCGGCGGGCTCGCCGACGCCGCGTTTGCGCAGCGCCTCGGTCGCCACCTCGGCCATCGCCGCGAGCTTCAGCAGCTCACGCTCCTGTAGACCGGGATTGGCCGCGACGATCTTCGAGCGGCGGATGGCGTGGTCCCGGATGTCCTCCAGCATGCCGCCGCCCGCGGTCATCCCGGCCAGTGCCGCGTCGAGCGGCGAGAGGTCGTCGGCCGCGGCCAGGATCGCGTCATACGCCGTGCGCTCCATGGTCCTGGAGCCGTCGAACAGGACCTCGCGCTTGTCGGCGAAGTGCCGGAAGAACGTGCGCTCGGTGACGCCGGCGCGCTCGGCGATCTCGCCGGCCGTGGTCTGCTCGAAACCGCGCTCGGTGAAAAGCTCCACGGCGGCGCGGATCATCCGCCCTCGTGCGTCCGGTTCCCAGCGACCCATGCCTCCAGTGTAATGACAGCGACTGACATGACCGTGGTATGGTTGATGTCAGTCACTGCCATACCCTTGGAAGGGATGCTCCCATGCGCGTTTTCGTCACCGGCGCCACCGGCTGGATCGGCTCGGCCGTCACCGACACGCTCATCGCCCACGGTCACAAGGTCGTCGGCCTCGCCCGTTCCGACGAGGCGGCCGCCGTGCTGGAGGCCAAGGGCGCCGCCGCCCACCGCGGCACCATCGACGACCTGGGCAGCCTCGCCGCAGGCGCGGCAGCCGCCGACGGCGTGATCCACCTGGCCGCGAAGCACGACTTCACCGACCTCGCCGCGTCGTGGCGCGGCGAGAACGCCGCCGTTCAGCGGATGCTCGACACGCTTGAGGGCAGCGACCGGCCGTTCCTGATCGCCTCCGGGCTGGCGTCGGCCGACATCCAAAGGCCGCTGACCGAGGACGACGCGTCGCCGTTCCACGGCGCGGACTCGATGCGCGGCGGCGGCGAGAACCTGGCCCTCTCCTACGCCGCGCGCGGGGTGCGTCCAGCGGCGCTGCGCTTCGCCCCGACCGTGCACGGCATGCGCGACCACGGCTTCACCGCGATGCTGACGAAGATCGCGAAGGAGCGCGGGGCGGCAGGCTACATCGGCGATGGCTCAACCCGCTGGGCGGCGGTGCACGTCGCCGACGCCGCGCGGATGATTCTTCTCGCGCTGGAGAAGGCCCCGGCTGGTTCACGGCTGCACGCCGTGGCCGAGGACGGCCTGCCCTCCCGCGACATCGCCGCCGCCATCGGCGCCTATCTCGGTCTACCGACGGTCTCAGTCGCACCGCAGGACGCCGAGGCCCACTTCGGCTGGATCGGGCGCTTCTTCGGTATGGACATCACCGCCACCAGCGCGCGTACCCGGCAACTGCTCGACTGGACGCCGACCGGCCCGACGCTCTTCGAGGACATCGCCGCCGGCGCCTACGCACTCCCGGAGTAATTTACCAACACATTAACATTTGACAGGCCACGAAGGATCGCCGACGCGACGGCATCTACTGGAACCCCACCACTGACGCATGGGCGACCAGCACCGGAGCCATCACCGGAACCCCGACCGCCACAGGAACCAGCACTGTCACCGTCACCGCTGGCGACGCCACCGGCGCAGTCGCCAGCCAGAGCTTCATCTGGACCGTAGCGCCGTAATACGAAGACCGGCATCGCGTCCGGGGTCGGTAGCAACGGCCCCGGACACGGCTATCTGTCTGTGGACGGGGTGTCAGCACCAGTTGGAGCTGGAGTCGGGGCCGGATGTACGTGCACATCACCCATCTGCGCTCCCACGGCCAAGCCGGACTCGCGGGCGGTGATCGTTTGTGTCATCGCGCCCGGCATACGCGCACCGGCAGCGCGGTCGTACCAGCGGGTCAGCGCTTCGAGATCCGGCGCGGTGTCCGGTGCCGAGCTCAGCAGCATCGCGAGTTCGAGTTCCCACACGCCCCGTACGACCTCACGTGCCGATCGCGGGTCCGGTGCGGCGCTCACGAGCGCGGCGTTCTCGTCCAAGCGGGCCGCGACCGCGCCGCCTCGCTCGGGATCCGCCCGGTGGAACAGCGCGGCGACGGCGTCGCGCACAGCCCGCCACATGTCCGTGGCCATCGCCGCCACCAATGTCGTCGCTCCGGCGGCGGCCAGCGCGGCGATCTCCCCCTCGGCTCCCATGCGTGCTCCCCTTCCCCGGCCTGTCGCGCCACCTATATACGTGTTGCCATACTGTGTTCCTGCCGCCGTGCCGTATCCGGACGCTTCAATCGTCTGGTGCAGACCTGCCGACGCGCCCGTGTCCGACGTGGGGTCCTGTCGGGGAAGCGGTCCGGCATCGGTGCCGGTGTTCGCGGCGGCGTTGGTGACCTCTTGCGCGGTGACCGCGAGTCCCGGCACGTACAGCCAGGCGTCGTCGCCGTATTTCTTCACCTCGACGCGGACCTTGCGGAAGTCTTCCGGCACGACGCCGGGATAGCCGTGTCCGACCGTGTCCTCGTAGACGTGCCGCGAGACGATCAGCGCCAGCGGGGTGTCCGGCGGCGCCGCGCGCAGCGCGCTACGCAATGGCGCTGCGTCGAGCAGGCGCGCGATCACTTCCATGGTCCCGCCCATCACGTCGCCCTCGCCGTCGAGATGCAGTTCGCCCGCGTGCATCGCGACTCGCACCCGGATGCGGGTACCCGGCCCGGCACCGCGATTGTGCGACCTCAGCCGCGCCGCGAGTTGAGGGATCAGTGGATGGATAAGAGCCGCCTTCGCCGTGCCGGGTGGAGCTACGATCAGCATCCCGTCACCCTTGTCCGCGCGAAGGCAGATTTCCCAGTCGATCCCGGCGAGCCGAAATGAGCTCTCCAGCGCGTCGAAGAGCCGCTCGCGGATCACCCTCAGCGCCACGTCCCCGCGGCCCGAGGAACCTTCGATGTCGACGTCGAGCACCGCACGGTATTCAAGCCCTGCCATCGCGTCTCTCCTGCTCCTGCTCGCGCTCCGAGGCGAAGACATTGGTCTGATCGCCGTGCATCACGGCACTGGCGACCGATCGCCCGGAGGCGACGACGGTCTGTACCGACGCGCCGACGAGCGCGGCGTACGCAGCGGCCGCAGCGCCGAGATCGGCATCGGCACCCAGATCGGGCAGCGCGGCGCCGAGGCGCCTGATCGCCTCCCCGATCTTGGGCAGCGCCACGCCGGGCAGCGTGTCCATCAGGAGACGGCCCAGCGACACCGACGCCCGGAACGCCTCGGTCGCCGCCTCGCTTTGGCCGCGGCGCGAGAGGCGCCCGCCGAGGCGGTTGAACGCGTCGACGAGCCTGGGCAGGCGGAGGGCGACGTCGATCGATCCGTTCGGGCGGCACTTGTCGGCGAGGCGGTGGGCCGTGGCGACCGCCTCGTCATGATGGTCGGCTTCCGCGAGGGCGACGGCAAGGTCGGCCAACGCGCCGTTTCGGAGCGCGTACTGGAATTGAAGAAGGCTGGGATCGCCGTGCACGCCGGCGACGGCAGTACCAGTAGCAGCGGCGATGGGATCCGAAGGACCTTGTTCGATGCGGGCCAGTTCCCGCAGCGGTTCGAGTGCTTCGTCGCGGCGGCCGGACGCCGTCAGCGCTTCGGCCAGTCTGCTGAGCGCCACATCGATGCTCTGGCCGTATCGGGTCGGGTCGGCCGCGGCCAAGTGCCGGGATGCGTCGAGAGCGACGCGGGCGACGTCGACCGCGTCGCCCGACCGGCCGTCCTGTTGCAGCAGTTGCGCGCTCAGCGAGGCGCCGAGCGCGACGAGGCCGGACAGGAAGGTCTCCGGCAGGTCTTCGGCAAGCTGCTGACAGAGCCCGAACTGCTCAAGTCGGACCGTGAGCGCTTCGGCGCCGCGGTCGAGGGTGTCGAGGGCGGTCGCGATGGCGTCAAGGCCCTGCGAAATGGCTGGGAGGTAGTGGCGGGCGTTCACGGGGTCGCGGTCCGCCGAATCGCGCAGGACGGCGACGCACTCCCGCCGGATCGCCAGCTCCCACCACGTCCGGCCGAGGGCTTTGAGACATCCGGCAAGTAAGTGCAATGCCTCGGCCAGTCCCGGCAGATGTGCGGCCGGTTGCGCTGTAGCGAGTCGGCGCGTGATATGCAGCGACTCGCGGGCGGGTGCGAGCGCCTCCCCGGGGCGGCCGAGCGTGAGTAGGCACGCCGCCAAGTTGTGCAGGACCGTGGTGTAGGTGGGCAGATGGAGGGCCGGCGGCGAGGATGGCGTCGTGGTCGGCGCCGCCGGTGCCGGGCTGTGGAGAAGTTGCGCCGCTTCGAGCAGGCGGTCCAGAGCGTCCTCGACCCGGCCGGCGTCCGACAGCCATATGCTGAGGTTGGACAGCTTGGCCGCGAGTTCGGGCACGAAGGCGGCCGGGTTCTTCCGGGCCAGCGCGCGGGCGATGCGCACCGACTCCTCGGCCGCGGCCAGCGCGTCTTCCGGCCGGTGGTTGACGGAGAGGCGCCCGGCCAGCTGATCCAGCGCGACGGCCAGGTCCGGAAGGTGGGCTTCCGGTGCGCGGCCCGCCAGCCCCCGGAAGATCTCCACGGCCTGTTCGGCCGGCGCCACGGCCTCGTCGTACCGGCGGGTGTCGATGAGCCGCCCGGCGAAGTTGTTGAGCGAGGCGGCCAGATCGCGCCGCGCGTCAGGATCCTGCGTGGCGTGGTGGCGCCGCAGCCCCAACGCCTCGGCGGCCGGGCCGACGGACTCGTCCCAGCGGCTCAGATCGGACAGCCTGCTCGCGGCCGAGTCGAGCGCCGCCGCGAGGCGGGAGTCGCCGGCAGGCGGACCGGTGAAGCTCCGGGCGAGGGAGACGGCCTCCTCGGCCGCGGTCAGTGCCTCGTCCGGGCGGCCGGTGCCCGCAAGCAGAGTGCTCATATCGATCAGCGCGTCGACGAGCGCGGGAATCCGCTCCTCGTCGACGTCTGCGGCCGTCCGGCGCAGTTGTACCGCGTCGGAGATCGCGGCGAGTGCGATCGGGTAGTCCCCTACGTTCGCCTCTCGCGCCGCGAGGTTGTGAAAGACGTCAGCGCGCGCGGATGGCGCTTCGGTCCGCGCGAGTCTGTGCTCTGCCAAGCGCCGGGTCACGGCGGCCGCTCCGATGTCGAGATCGACGTGACGGGAGCGGGGAAGGCCGGCTTCGACGCCGGCGAGGACGTCCGTGGGCAGCTCGCTTATCGCGGCGAGGCGGCTGAGGGCCGCTGATCCGGCGAGTGGGGCGAGTTGCGGCCGCCGCCGCAGCAGCGGCTCAAGGTGCGCGACGGTCACCTGGGGCCAGCGCCGCGCCGATTCGATCAGTACCGTGACGGCGCGTCCGGCGTACGGCGGCGGCGATTGATCGTCATCATGCGTGCTCTGATCTGCGCTGGGAGCGAGCAGCGCCGTTGCCGCGGACTGCGCCCAATCGTCCGTCGAATAATAACCATGCTCTGATTCCCTGCCGGGCAGGGTCAACGCCAGGTAGTCCTCGGCCAAGCGGTCGGGCATGAGCGGGGCCAGTACCGCGTCGGCTTGCTGCGCGGGATAGCAGAGCGCGTGATCGCTCAGCACGCGCTGCGCTGTCTGCCCGTTGTCCGCGACACCAGCGCGCAGCAGCGCCTCGGCACCGGTGGATGGATCGACTTCGCCGGTCAGGATTCCGATGTAGACGGCACGTGCCATCCGGTTCTCGTCGGTGCCCGACGGTCCGGCGCCCGCGTCGTGCAGTGAACGCCAGTGATCGAGCTCCCGGTCCAGCAGGTAGGAGGACAGCCCGGCCGCGCCCGCCGTGGCGGCGATGGTGCCGGGCGGGGCGCCGCGCGTTGCCGAGTCGACGTCTACCAGTGCCTTCATGTGCACGGTGAGCATCAAGGCGTAAGTCTCGTCGGCGAGGATCTCGGCCGCAGGGTCGGTCAAGCCTGCTTCGTCGATGCCGTATATCTGCGCGAATCGGTCGCGCGCGGACCGGTAGACCGCCGCGCGTACATCCGGATCGGCCGGAAGCGGGCGCAGCCGCAGGGCGTCGGCGTCGACTGCGTTCTTCGCGAACTGGTGCGCCAGCAGCTGCCACCAGCGCTGCGCCGAACGCGCCGCGAGCAGGATTCGTACCCGGTCGCGCGCGGCGTCGGCATGTTGGCGCACCAGGGCGACCAAGTCCCGCACCGGCCAGCGGTCGGCGTAGTCGACGATGAGGACGAGGCCGGGCGGACGCACCGCCAGGCTCTCGTCGCCGCCGCCCGCCGAGGCGAGTTCGCTGCGGTGGCGTACGCGCGCCACGGTCCAGCCGGCCTGCGCGCAGGAGCGGGCGAAGTGGTCGGCGAGCCGGGTCTTGCCCGCCCCGCCCTCGGCGTGTAGGAGCAGGGCGCGCACCGGGGTCGCGGACTCGTCCCGCCACTCCCGCACGTCCGCCACCTCGGGGCGCGGGAAGAACGGCACGATCCCGTGGTGCGCCGACAGCAGCCGGCTCGGCGCTCGGCCCGCCCCGACGGGCCGAGCCCGGGGAGACGTAGGCCACGGTTCGACGCGATAGGGCGGCTCACCGCGATAGATGTAGTTGTACTGGTCGCCGAACATGACGGCGTTCGCCCGAGCGGAGCCCTGAGCCAGGACGTTCTGCACGAACACCGCGCCGACGGCGCCGCTCGCCGGAGCGTCACCGCCGGGGTCTGCGGCGGGGTCTGCGGCGGGACTCATGTCGGCCTCGCAGCGCGGAGCTCGTCGAGGGCGTCGCTGAGCGCGTCCCCGGCCGCAGCGAGCGATCCGGCCAGCCCCTCGGCCACGAGCCAGGCCTGGCGGCGTCCGGCGCTGCGCCCGGATGACAGGCCGTCCGGGTCCAGGCCGGGGTCGGCCGGCCGTGCTGCCAGCATTTCGCCGAGTGCTGTCGCGGCTCGGCGGAACGAGGCACGCGCCGTGGACATCGCCGCGAGTGCGAAGAAATGGGCCGGGTCTTGGTCGAAGGGACCGATAGTGCGGTCGAGCACCGCGTCCACGCCCTGATCCGCCCGCTCCCGCTCGGCGAATCCGGGCGGGGCCGCGCCGCGCGCTTCCCTCCCGATCGCCGCGAAGGCGCGGGCCGTGGACATTTCGGTGATTCCCTCAGCAGGCCATCCATCCGGCAGCGCCAGCCGGTCGCGCACCACGCGGCGGGTCCAGCCGAGCCGGCTTTCGGGGACCGAATTGCTCCACTCGACCGCGTCGACCGCAAGGGTGAGCAGTTCCGGGGCGGTCCATTCCGCTGCGAGGCGCAGCCAGGGCGCGACGATTCCGGCGATGCGCTGCGCCCGCCGCTCATCGGCGACGACCTCGCGGTAGTCGACGACCACGACGACCGCATGTGCCTCAAGCACGGCGGTCCGCGCGTCCGCCGCAGTCATGGCGCCACCACGGGACGACAACGCGCCGTCGCGATTTCGATCCCAGCGCACAGCGGTCCAGCGGCAGCGGATTGCGGACGGTGGCGGCGGTACCGCGCCGACGACGTCACCGAGCCGACAGACGCCGGGGCGAGTGGCATCGAAGATCAGGACTCTGCACTCACACGACGCTGGAGCGGCACCCTGCGCCAGTAGCGCGGCCAGTTCCAGGTCGGCGGCCAGCCCTGCGGGCGGGGCGTCGATGAAGCGGGCTGGGCCCGGCTCGGCGAGCAGAGCCGCCAGACGCCGCCAGCGGGCCGGCCCGGCGAGCGGGTCGGCCCGTGCGCGAGGATGCGGTTCCGCGTTCATGCGGGTGCGGACTCGATGAGGATCCGGCCCTTGTTCCTCGGCGAGCGCATCCTGCCCCGGCGCGCGTAGCGCAGGATCCACACCGGCCGGCCGGGATCCACGACCCTGTACTCGGCCGTCTGATCCCACGGCAGCCGGGGGGTGATCGACTCGTACTGGTCGCGCAGCGGCTCGAAGTTCACGATGTCGAGCGGCAGGATCTGGACGTCCTTGGCCTGCCGGTGGGTGCTCAGCACGCTCGTCCAGTGCTTCAACTCGGCCGCCCACCAGCTGTCTGTCGCGGGCAGCGGGATGGGCACGAGGCCGCGCAGCAACTCGTCGAGCTCGACGAGCCGGTCGAGCTCGCCCGGGCTCTCGGATTGTTCGGCGGCCACCCGGTCCAGGCGCGATTCGGCTTGGTCGTTGAACTGTCTGATCCGGTCCTCGGTGAGGGGCACCAGCTCGCCGGACGTCGCGATGCTCTGGAGGCCGAGCCGCACGGCGGGGTCGTTCGCGGCGAGCCAGGCGAATCGCTCCACGATGAAGAGCCGGTCGGCCCACGGCCTCGGCGCGAG
>NZ_DASYZI010000253.1:0-17760 GCF_035946395.1 Actinocrinis sp. | reverse complement strand
GTCACCAGGTCGTGAGCATCGAACGGCGCGTTCTCCAGCCATTTGATGGAGCCCAAGAACAGCAACTCCCTCGCGACCGGCTCTCTGTCCGCGCCGACGATGTCGATCTCGACATCGTTGCTCCGGGTCCAGTATCCGCCGACGGTGGGCGCCACGGGGATGCCCTGGCTCGGCAGCAGGCGCATGAGCGACTCACACACGAGAGGCTCGATCGCGCGGCCCCGCCATGCCAGCCAGCCTCGCTTGATTCTTTGCAGGGTCAGATCCGAGCGCATTCGATCGATCTCGGCCAGGTGAGAGCCAAGGAATGCGAAGTAGAAGCGCAGGTAGGAGTCCGTGATCCGGTAGCGGCGCTCCTTCGAGGGCTGGAGTGAGACGGGCAGTTCGGCAGCGACGATCCGTTTCTGGACCAGCAGCTCCGCCGCGCGCACGAGAGTCGAGTGGGAGACGCCGACTGCGCGCGCGATGTTCGTGAAGGTCCGCTCACCGCTGCCGATCGCTCCGAGCACGGCGCGGGCCTGGGCCTGGTCCGGGAACTCCGCGGCGAGGGAAAGCTGCGCCGAGGCGATCAGCGGGCTGACCGGCTCGGCGAGTTCATGCTCCAGGAACGACCAGAGATCCTCTCCATGACGCCACCGCGCGCACACGATGGGAAGCCCGCCGGTCACGAGCTCCGCGTCGAACGCGTCGGCCGCGCCCAGACCGGTCATCGCGGCGACGTCTCCGACATTCAGCGGACCGATCGTCATATCGGCACCACGCTGATGGAACGGTCGGCCGTAGGAAGTGAGCGCCTCCATCATCGACAGGTCGGAGCCGATCAGCAGCAGGAGCAGCGGCTTGTGCGAGAGCTCGCGGTCCCACGCACGCTGTAGCACGCTTTCGAACGCCCCGGCCTCGTCCATCAGATAAGGAACCTCGTCGAGAACCACGACGCTGGGCCGGTCTTCCGGCAGGATTCCGGAAAGCTGCCGCAATGCGGCGGCCCAGTTTCCGGGTGTCGCGTCGGCGAAAAGCTCCGCGCCGGGCAAGGTCGAGACCGCCACGTCGCGGATGAACTCGGCCAGCGGATCGTCGCCGAATCCGATCTCGGCCGTGTGGAAGACGTAGGGCGCACCGCTGCGTCGGACGAACTCCTCAACCAGCGCGGACTTCCCGATCCGGCGGCGACCTCGCAGGATCAGACACCGGCCGGGTTTCGAGAAGCCCGCCGAGTCGTTCACGTCGCGCAGGGCCCGGTTGAGTATGGCAAGCTCACGCTTTCTGCCGACGAACTCCGCCATGGGACCTCCAGGGAGTTTCGATACTATCGATGGCAATACTATTGCTGGCGAGAGTATCTCATGTCGTTGGACTGAAAGTTCCAGGACGGTGACCGGGCACGCTCCCATGTCTTTGTTGATGAGTACTGCCCAGCTCATCGACAGGTATGGGTGGGCGGTGCTAGAAATCTGCTGCCGAGCTTTGGGAGCGCTCCCAGTTCAGAGTGCGGGTGAATGAGCTCCAACAAGGCCCGAGTGCAGCACCAGATGTGCAGACGTAAGACATCAAAAACGTCAAAACATCAAAACGTCAAGATGTGCAGACATCACGACGTGCAGATGTGCAGATGTGCAGATGTGCAGGCGTACCCTCGTCATCGATCCAGGAGCCGCAATGATGCGTCATCCGTCCCGGCCTCGCAGCCATACCCACCGCAGGCACAGCGCCCTAAGCACCCTGAGCACCCTCCGCACGAGTCGGCGGGCCGTGCTCACCCTCGCCTTGGCGCTATGCGCCGTCAGCCTCTCGGCCTTCGCGGCCGCCAACCCTGCCTCGGCGACGACTACGCCGACCGTGATCAACCCGGGCTTCGAGGCCGACGGCACCGGCACCGCCAACCCGACCGGCTGGTCCAAGAGCGGGACCACCGCCGCGTCGTACACCGAGTCGGGCGGCCGCTCGGGCTCCTACCGGCTCAGCCACTACTCGGCCTCGGCTTACACCGTCGACACGTTCCAGCAGATCACGAACATCACCGCAGGCAACTACACGCTCGGGGTCTGGGTGCGCTCGAACGACACCGGCGGCAACAACTGGATCACCATGACCAGTTGCGGCGGCACCACGCCGAAGACGTACGTCCCGTCGAACTCGGACGGCAACTGGGTCCACATCGTCACCTACGCCAACGTCACCAGCAGCACCTGCTACATCGACTTCCACTCGGCCTCCGCGGCCGGGGCGTGGACGAACTACGACGACGTCACCTTCACCGCGGGCTCCGCGCCCGTCGCGATCCGTGGCGGCGACGTGTCCAGCCTGTATCGCGGTGAACAGCTCGGCGGCGTCTACTACAACTCGTCGGGGAGCGCGCAAAACGCGTTGCAGATCCTGTCCGGAGCCGGGATGAACTACGTCCGGCTGCGCGTCTGGGTGAACCCGTCCGACGGGTTCGACAACGAAAGCCAGTTGCTCGCGATGGCGAAGCAGGCTCACAACACCTACGGCCAGCAGATCCTGCTCGACCTGCACTATTCCGACACCTGGGCGGATCCCGGCCACCAGACGATGCCGGCGGCCTGGTCGTCGGACACTCTCGGCCAGCTCGAAACCCAGGTCTACAACTACTCGAAGCAGGTGGTCGGCGACCTCGTCGCACAGGGCACGCCCCCGGCGATGGTGCAGGTCGGCAACGAGATCAACGGCGGGATGCTCTGGTCGCTGGGATCGACCTCGAACTGGTCGCAGCTCGCCGCGCTGCTCAAGCAGGGCATCGCCGGGGTTAAGGCGGCCTACTCCTCCGCCAGGATCATGCTGCACCTGGCGGCCTCGGACAGCCTGTCGACCCTGGAGACCTGGTACACGAACGCGATCAACAACGGCGTGTCCTTCGATGTGATCGGCCTCTCGTACTACGACTACTGGCATGGTCGGCTCGACGTGCTCCAGAGCGACCTGAACGGTCTGGCCGCCAAGTACGGCAAGCAGGTCGCCGTCGCCGAGACCGCCTACCCCTGGACGCTCACCTCGGGCGACTCGCTGACCCCGTCGTTCGACACCGCGAGCGAGCTCGACCCCGGATACGCGGCCAGCGAGTACGGCCAGATGTCGAACTTCCGCGACGTGCTCTCCGTCGTCCAGGCGGTGCCGAACGGCCTGGGCCTCGGCGCGTTCTACTGGGAGCCGACCTGGACCGTGGTCTCCGGCAACGGCTGGGACCCGGCCAACCCGTCGTCGCAGGACTCGTGGGAGAACCAGGCGATGTTCAACTACTCCGACAAGGCACTGTCGGTCGTGAACGACTACGCGGCCCGGTAGTAAGTAGTTAGGACAACCTGACGACACGTACCGTGCCGGCCGGGATGGACGTCGATCCGGTGAAGGACTCGCCGGTGAGCAGATCCACACCCGAAGCCGGCACGGTCACGTCGGTCGCGCCGTGGTTGATGGCGAACAGGTATGACACGCCGTCGGCTGACACGCGGCGCACCGTTTCGAGCGTGTCGGGGGTGCCGGTGTCGAAGGTGACGCCCGCGTCCGCGGCAGCGGCACGCAGGATCTCGCGCAGCGTGGCGGGGTCCGGGCGGGTGGAGACGTACCAGGCGTGTCCGGCTCCGTAGGCGTGCCGGGTGACCGCCGGCTTCCCTGCGGCCGGACCGTCCGCGTAGAAGAACGCCGCCGACGCGCCGCGCAGTTCGACGTCCTCAGCCCACACGGTCGCCGTCCCCGCGGTGGAGCCGGTCAGCGACAGTGTCCAGTCCGAGCGCAGCGGCAGAAACTCCTCGACCCGGATTCCGAGCAGGTCACGCAGCGCGCCCGGGTAGCCGCCGAGGTGGATCGAGTCGTCCTCGTCGACGATGCCGGAGAAGTACGAGACGACCAGCGTCCCGCCGCCTTCCACGTAGCGGCGCAGGTTGTCCGCCCACGCCGTGGTCATCAGGTATGTCTGCGGAACGACGACGAGCTTGTACGCGGACAGGTCCGCGGAAGGGTGCGCGAAGTCGGTAGTCACGTGCGCACGCCACAGCTGTTCGTAGTAGGCGAGTTGACGCTCCTTGAAGTCCAGATCCACCGACGGCCGGAACGCTTGCCCGAGCGCCCACCACGACTCCCAGTCCCACAGCACCACCGTGTCGGCTGCCGTCGCCGAGCCCTGAAGCTCACGCAGCGCGGCGAGTTGCGCGCCGAGAGCGACCACCTCGCGCCAGATCCGCGACTCGGTGCCGGTGTGCGGCAGCATCGCCGAGTGGAACTTCTCGCCGCCGCCGCGCGAGGCCCGCCACTGGAAGAACATCGCGCCGTCCGCGCCCCGCGCCACGTGGGCGAGGGAGTTGCGGCGCATCTCCCCGGGCCGCTTGGCCACGTTGCGCGGCTGCCAGCTGACCGCGCCGGTGGAGTGCTCCATCAGCAGCCACGGCGCGCCGCCGCGCATCGAGCGGGTCAGATCCGCGCACAGCGCCAGCTCGATGTGGTTGTCCGGCAGCTCGGCGGCCAGGTAGTGGTCGTTCGCGGCCAGGTCCACCTCGCGCGCCCAGGTCCACAGGTCCAGCGCCTTGCAGTTGATCAGCTGGAAGTTCGTGGTCACCGGCACGTCCGCACGCCCTACGCGGGCGGTGTGTGCCCTGATGACGTCGCGCTCGGCGGTGTACAGCTCCAGCAGCGAATCCGAGGTGAAGCGGTGGAAGTCCAGCCGGTGCGTCGGATTCACGTCGGCCATCGGGGTGCGGCGTGGTGCGTCGATCTGCTCCCACGCGGTGTAGTGCTGGCCCCAGAAAGCCGTGGTCCAGGCGGCGTTGAGCGCGTCGAGCGTGCCGTAACGCGTGCGCAGCCAGTCCCGGAAGGCGGCGGCCGAGACCGGGCAGTAGCACTCGGAAACCGGCGCGCCGTACTCGTTGTGCACGTGCCACATCACCATGGCCGGATGGTCGGCGTACCGGGCGGCGAGCTGCCCGGTGACGTTCGCGCAGGCCGCGCGGTACTCGGGCGCGTGCGGGCAGTAGGTCTGGCGCGACGAGCCGCCGAGCACGACGCCGTCCCGGGTGACCGGGCGCACGTGCGGATAGGCGGCCAGGAACCAGGCCGGAGCCGAAGCGGTCGGGGTGGCCAGGTCGACGGCGATCCCGGCCTCATGCAGCAGCCCGATGACCCGGTCCAGCCAGCCGAAGTCGTAGACGCCCTGCTCTGGCTCGATCAGCGCCCAGGCGAAGATGCCGAGGCTGACCAGGTTGACCCCGGCCTCGCGCATCAGTTCGACGTCCTCGGCCCACACCTCCTGCGGCCACTGCTCGGGGTTGTAGTCGGCTCCGTAGGCGAGGGCCTCAAGGCGAGGCCAGCGCGCGCCGGCGGCCAGCGGCGAGGGCAGCGCCACGGCTTCCCCAGGCTCCGCAGCCGGCACGGGAGCTGCGGATCCGGCGGTCCGTTCAGCCTGGACAGTCATGGGTTCCCCCTCGCTGGAGTGACGCCTTACGGTGCCGCCCGTCACAATTGGGCAGCCCGATTTGGGAGCGCTCACGAGACGATAACGGGGCAGTCTCGTGCTGGTCTAGCCCAAAGTGGTCTCTTGACAGAAGAAGATCCTGTCACGAATCTGGGAGCGTTCACAACGGCGCATCGGCCAACACCGTAACGCAAGAGCCCCGGCCGGCCCTGACGTGCCGGACGCCACCGCGGCCGCACCGCCCGGAATGCGCGTCCCGATCGTCAACCAGCGTTCTCTCCCGTCCCCCGGAACCACATTGGAGCGGCAATGAAGCTCTCCCGCGCCGTCACTGCGGCCGTCTGCGGCCTCGCCGCGGCCGCGCTCACCGCCGGCTGCTCGTCCAACGGCTCGTCCAACGGCTCGTCCGGCGCCGCGGCGTCCGCGAACGCGAACGCGAACCAGAAGGTGAATCTGACCTTCTGGTCGTGGGTGCCGAACATGGACAAGATCGTCGCGGCCTGGAACAAGGAGCATCCGGACATCCAGGTCACCTTCACCAAGGCGGCCGGCGGCGACGCGGAACTGACAAAGCTGCTCACCTCCGGCAAGGCACACACGATGCCGGACATCGCCCAGGTCGAGTACCAGTCCCTGCCCACCCTGGTGTCGAACAACTACCTCGCCGACATCTCGAAGTACTCCGGCGGCTTGCAGAGCGACTACCCCGCCGGCCTGTGGAGCCAGGTCACGCTCGGCACCGGCGCCCTGTACGGCGTACCGCAGGACGCCGCCCCGCTGGCCTTCTTCTACCGCACCGACCTGTTCAAGCAGTACGGCCTGACCGTGCCGACCACCTGGGCCGAGTACCAGGCCGAAGCGCAGAAGCTGCACGCCGCGAATCCGAAGGCGTACATGGGCGACACCGCGACCACCGACGGCGGCCTGTTCTCCGGGCTGACTCAGCAGGCCGGGGCCAAATGGTGGACCGCCTCCGGCAGCTCCTGGTCCGTGGGCATCGACTCCGCCGCGTCACAGAAGGTCGCCTCCTACTGGGGCGGCCTGGTCAAGTCGGGCGCGGTCGACAACAAGGCGGCCTGGACCGCCGACTGGAGCAAGGCGCTGGACAACGGCACCTACGCCTCCTGGATCGCGGCCGTCTGGGCGCCGGGCACCCTGGCCTCCGAGGCCGCCGACACCTCCGGCAAGTGGGCGATGGCCGAACTGCCGCAATGGACGGCGGGCGAGCACGTGACCGGCAACTGGGGCGGCTCGGCCACCTCGGTTACCTCCGACTCGACGCATCCGCAGCAGGCCGCCGCGTTCATCGCCTGGATGAACCACGAGTCCGAAGGCACCGACCTGCTGGTGACTCAGGGCAGCGTCTACCCGGCCTCACTGACCGCCGAGTCCAGCAGTTCGCTGGCCGTCCCGACGTTCATCGCCGGCCAGAGCGACTTCTACACGCAGGCCAAGGCGTACTCGCAGGCCGCCGCCGCGGCGACCTGGGGCCCGGACGTCAATGTCGCGTACAGCGCCTTCGGCGACGCGTTCGGCGCCGCCGCGACCAACAAGTCAGACTTCCTGGCCGCGCTGAGCACCGTGCAGCAGAAGGTGGTCGCCGACATGAAGAGCAACGGGTTCACGGTCAGTTGAGCCGCGAGCCGCTGAGCCGCGCAGAACCGCGGCATCTCTGAACCGCTCAGCCCCCAAGCCACCGGGCCCCGCAGCCGCCGCACTCGGCCGCGGGGCCCGGTACCCACACCGTGTCCAATCCATATCGAGCTCCCGCGTCCACCCCGACGACGAGACGAGGAGACGAGCATGACGGCGACCGCAGTCGTCAGCGGGCCGACCACCGCCGGCCCCGATCCGGCCCGAAGGCGATGGACGCCGGCCCCGCGCGCCGTGCCCTACGCGTTCATGGTCCCGGCCGTGCTCCTGTTCGCCGCGGTGTTCCTCGTGCCGCTGGGCTACACCGTCTACCTGAGCACCCAGAGGACCGCGATCCGGGGGCTGGGTCTCGGCGCCGGCGCGCGCAAACAGGTCTTCGACGGTCTCGGCAACTACACGGCCGTCCTGCACGACTCCGAGTTCTGGCACAGCGTTTTGCGCGCGCTGCTCTACGGCTGCATCCTGATCCCGCTGATGCTGGGCCTGGCCACCGTCTTCGCCCTCATCCTCGACGCGCAGCGGGTGCGGCTCAAGCGCCTCGGCCGCATCGCAATCTTCCTGCCCTACGCCGTGCCCACGATCATCGGCTCACTGCTGTGGGGCTTCATGTACCTGCCGTCGGTCTCACCGATCGACTCAGTGCTGCACACGCTGTTCGGCAGCAGCGGCATCAACTTCTTCGGCCAGCACGCCGTATACCTGTCCGTCGCCAACATCGGCATCTGGGGCGGCACCGGCTTCAACATGATGGTGCTCTACACCGCGCTGCGCGCCCTGCCGCAGGAGGTGTACGAGGCGGCGCGGCTCGACGGCTCCGGCGACTTCCAGATCGCTCTGCGGATCAAGCTGCCGATGATCCGGCCGTCGCTGGTCATGACCGGACTGTTCTCCACGATCGCGACGCTCCAGGTCTTCAACGAGCCGTACACCATCCACACCATGTCGGCAGGCGCGGTCTCCTCGACCTGGACGCCGCTGATGAAGATCTACCACGACGCCTACACCGGCCAGGACACCTTCCTCGGCTCGGCCGAGTCGATCGTGCTGGCGGCGCTGCTGTTCGCGCTCTCCTTCCTGATCCTGCGCCTGACCAGCCGCCAGACCTTCGGAGGCGAGCCCCGATGACCACCGTGCCGACGAAGCACGTGATGACGACGAGCCGTCGTCCGCGCCGAGTCGCGATCGTGCCGACCGCCGTACTTCTGCTCGGCGTGCTGTACACGCTGCTGCCGGTCGCGTGGGTGGTGGTGGCGTCCACCAAGAACAACACCGAGTTGTTCAACCTGTCCGCGTTCCGGCCGGGCACCGCGTTCTTCGACAATCTGCGGCAGCTCTCCTCGTACCGCGACGGGATCTTCTGGCAGTGGATGTGGAACACGGCGATCTACGCAGGCGGCGGCGCGGTGCTCTCGGCCGCGCTGTCCGCGCTGACCGGCTACACGTTCGCCAAGTACCGCTTCCGCGGCAAGGGCTTCTTCTTCAACCTGATCCTGGTCGGCGTGCTCGTCCCCGCGGTCGTCCTCGCCGTGCCGCAGTACCTGCTGGTGGCCAAGCTCGGCTTCGCCGACACCTACTGGTCGGTGCTCATCCCGTCGATCGTCTCGCCCTACGGCATCTACCTCGCGCGCATCTACGCGGGCGCGTCCGTGCCCGACGAGGTGATCGAGGCGGCGCGGATGGACGGCTCCAGCGAGTGGCGGACCTTCCTGCGCGTCGCCGTGCCGATGATGGCCCCCGGGCTGGTCACCATCTTCCTGTTCCAGTTCGTGGCGATCTGGAACAACTTCCTGCTGCCGTGGCTCATGCTCGGCAGCGACACCAAGTACCCGCTCACCGTCGGCCTCTACACCCTGCTGACCCAGGGCACCGCGACCCCCGCCCTCTACACCGTGGTCATCGCCGGCTCGATGCTGTCGATCATCCCGCTGGTCGTGCTGTTCCTGCTGCTCCAGCGGTTCTGGCGGGTCGATCTTTCCGCCGGATCAGTCAAGTGACAGACTTTTCGCACGGCGCGGCCGGCGACCGTGCGCGGACACAGACGCGGAGACTGACAGGGCAGACAGGGCGGACTGCGGTGAGCGGGAACGAGGGCCACGGCAGTGCCGGTGGTGGGGCCGGCAGTGGGGCCGGTGCCGCGAGGCGCGCCAGACCCACCATCGAAGACGTCGCGACCGAAGCCGGGGTGTCGCGCGGCACCGTGTCACGGGTGCTCAACGGCGGCGTGAACGTCTCCCCCACGGCGCTGGCCGCAGTGCGTAAGGCAATCAAGCAGACCGGCTACGTGGTCAACCATCACGCACGCTCGTTGGTCACCCAGCGCTCGCGGTCCGTCGCGTTCATCCTGTCCGAGCCGCAGGAGAAGTTCTTCGAGGACCCGAACTTCCCGATCCTGCTGCGCGGCTGCACCCAGGCGCTGGCCGAGCACGACATGCCGCTGCTGCTGTCGATCGCCGGTACCGGGGAGGAGCGCGAGCGGGTCGTGCGCTTCATCGCGGCCGGCCACATCGACGCCGCGCTGCTGATCTCCACGCACGCAGGCAACCCGGTGATCGACCGGCTGCACGCCCTGGGCGTGCCCGCCGTGGCCTGCGGCATGCCGATCGGGCACGAGCACGACCTCGCCTACGTCTCGGTGAACGAGGCCGAGGGCGCCAGGCAGGCCACCGCGCACCTGGCGCGGACAGGCCGGCGGCGGATCGCGACGGTCACCGGCCCGATGGACACCCCTGGCGGGCGTGACCGCCTGGCCGGCTACCGCGACGCACTCGCGACGGCAGGGCTGCAAGGCGGCCCGGACCTGGTCGAGCACGGCGACTACACGCAGGCCTCCGGCGAAGCCGCGATGACCAGGCTCCTGGCGCGCGTCCCCGGCCTCGACGCGGTCTTCGTCGCCTCGGACCTGATGGCGGTCGGCGCGATCGAGGCGATCGGCCACGCGGGCAAGTCGGTTCCCGGCGACGTGGCCGTGGTCGGCTTCGACGACTCCCCGGCGGCCCTGGCCGCACGCCCCCAGCTCACCACGGTGCGCCAGCCCTGGCGGCGCATCTCGCAGGAGATGGTGCGGCTGCTGCTGGCCGAGCTGGACGGCCAGGAACCGGCGGCCGTGATACTTCCCACGGAACTGGTCGTACGCGCCTCCGCCTGAGTCCGGGGAACGGCCCCTCCAGCGCGGATATCGTCAGGCGATGGCGATCGAAACGCGGTAGTCCGCGGCAGCCTGTTCATGCGCCGTATCCCGGTGCTGGATAGGCTGAATAGACAGGGCTCTGAGGAAGCTGGCCGCCTTCGCGGGCCACGCCATACCCGACCGGGTGATGCGATTGGTCTCGTACCCGGGCGCCCCGGACGTTCACCCCTTCACAGCGCCCTGCGTACCGCGCACGATGTGCCGTTGGAAGATGAAGAAGACCACTGCGACCGGAATCGTCATCAGCAGCGCGGCGGCCAGCTTGAGCGGGTACTGGCTGCCCTGGCCTAGCTGGCCGCTGACCAGGGTGGCCACGCCGCTGGTCAGCGTATTGAGCTGCGGGCTCTGCCGGGAGACGATGAAGTGCGACAGTTCGTTCCACGAGCCCTGGAACGACAGCACGGTGAGCGTGATCAGCGCCGGGCGGGCCATCGGCAGCACGACCGACCAGAACGTGCGCAGCACGCCGGCGCCGTCGATCCTGGCCGCCTCCTCGACGCTGCGCGGGATCGACTCGAAGAACTGCTTCATGATGAACACCCCGGCAGCATCCGCGACCAGCGGGATGATCATGCCAGCATACGTATCGTAGATGCCGAATTCGTTGAGCACGAGGAACTTCGGGATCATCAGCACCACGCCGGGAACGGCGAGCACCGCGATGATCGCGGAGAACAGCGCGCCGCGGCCGCGGAAGCGCAGCCGGGCCAGTGCGTATCCGGCCATCGAGTCGAACAGCAGCCGCCCGGCGGTCACGCTGAGCGCGACGAACGCCGAGTTGGCGAACCAGCGCGGGAAGTCCTGCTGGCCGAGTTCGTGGAACGCGGCCAGGGTCCAGTGCTGCGGGATCGGATTGAGCGGGTTGTTCGCGGCGTCGGCGTCGGTCTTGAAGGACGAGCCGAGCTCGATCAGGAACGGGAAGATGTAGATCAGCGCGAACAGCAGCAGCGCGGCGTAACTGGCCGCTCGCGCGCGAGGGCTCAGCTGGCCGGGCCGGTAGGGCTTCGGGCGGCGGGTCGCCGATCCGCGCTCCGCGATGGCCGCGGCAGTTGCGGTCGTCGCCGCGGCCGTCGCAGCAGCCTGACGTCTCGCCTGACTACTCATCGGCGACCGCCTCCCGGGTGCGCAGGACGAAGCGTTGCAGGACCGTGAGCACCACGATGATCGCGAACAGGATGAACGCGATCGCGGCGCCTTGGCCCCACTGCTGGTCGTTGAACGAGACCGCGTACGACAGGTACGCCGGGGTCAGCGTGGTCTTGGCCGGATTGCCCTGGCTCATGATGTACACCTGGTCGAACACCTGCCAGGTGGCGATCAGTCCGAGGGTGAGCACCAGGAACAGGGTCGGGCGCACCAGCGGCAGGGTGACCATGCGCAGCCGCTGCCACGGGCTGGTGCCGTCGATCAGCGCGGCCTCCTCGACCTCGGCCGGGATGTTCTGCAACGCGGCCAGGAACATCAGCATGAAGGTGCCCGACGTGGTCCACACGGCCAGCATGATCAGCACGGTCATCGCCACGCTCGGCCCGGACAGCCAATCCCACCAGGACTGGCCGAGCAGGCCGTAGTTCGCCAGCACGGCCGGCGCCGAGTGCACGCCGAGCTTGTCCAGCAGCAGGTGGATCAGCCCGTTCGAGTCGGCGAACCAGGTCGGGCCGTTCGCGCCGAGGTCGGACAGCAGGGTGTTGACGACCCCGGCGCCGCCGAACAGGAACAGGAACACCACGGAGATGGCGACCGAGCTGGTGACCGATGGGAAGTAGTACGCCGTGCGGAACAGCCCGCGCCCGGCCAGCCGCCGCCGGTTGAGCACGACCGCGAGGAACAGCGCCAGCGCGGTCTGCGTCGGCACGACCAGCAGCACGTAGTACAGGGTGTTGCGCAGGCTGGCCATCAGATCCTCGCGGGCCAGGCCGTCCCGGGTCAGCAGAGCGGAGTAGTTCTTCGTCCCGACGTAGTGCGCGGCTCCGCTGAACGGGTTACCTTGCCCCGTCCAGTCGCTGACGCTCACCCACGCGGCCATCAGGATCGGGACGACGAGGAACAGCACCAGCAGCAGCACCGCGGGCGCGGTGAACAACCATCCGGCCGCGGCCTCGTGCCCGCGGATGCCGCCGCCCCGGTGCCGGCGTCGACTCCGGCGTACGGCGGAATCCGCGGGCGAGGACCCGGCTGTCATCAGCCTGCTCACTCTCACTGGTTCTGCTGGATGACGGCCTCGAAGTTCTTCTGCACGTTGGACAGCAACGTGGCCGGGTCCGTCGAGGCCAGCTGCGCGACCTTCGAGTCGTAGTCCGAGATCGCCTGCGTCCCGCCGGCCAGCGCCAAGTCAGGCTGCGCATACGACGAGCCGCTGAGGAACGCGGCGTCGGCCGGGAACTGCGCGGTCCACTGGTCCTTGACCGACTGGCGCGACGGCATCACGCCGAAGGCCTTGGCGAAGGTCATCTGCTGGGTGCCGGAGGACAGGAAGTCGACCAGCTTGACCGCGGCGTCCCGGTGCGCGCTCTTGGCCGGCACGCCCCAGCAGTTGGTGAACGACAGCGTCGCCTTGGCTCCCGACGGCCCGGCGGGCAGCGGGTAGACCGTGTACTTGACGCTCGGGTAGTCGCTCTTCATGGCACCGTCGAGCCAGTTGCCGACGATCGTCATCGCCGCGGCGTTCTTGCCGAAGGCCTCGCCGTTCCAGCCCGCGTTGAGCGCCGAGGGGAACTTGAGCGCGCCCTCGCCGAGCAGCTTCTTGACGAAGGCGAGCGCCTGCGTGTTCTGCGAGCTGTCGAAGGACGCCGTCTTCTTGTCCGCGCTCAGCAGCGTGCCGCCGTTCTGATATATGAACTCGTCGACGCCGGCGTGGTCGGAGGCTATGGTCAGCCCGACCCGGCCGCCGGTGGTCAGCTTCCTGGCGACGCTCTCCAGCTGGTCCCAGGTGGCCGGCACGTCGGAGGCGGTCAGCCCGGCCGCGGACCAGTCGGCGTCGTTGACCGCGAGGCCGAGCGTGGACCAGTCCTTGGGCACGCAGTAGAACGTGCCGTTGTACGTGAACGATTGGGTGAGCGCCGGGTAGAAGTCACCGGAATCAGTGATCTTGCTCGCGTACGCGTAGAGCGCGCCGGTCTTGGCGTAGCTCTGGAAGGTGCTGGTGTCGAGGTAGAAGACATCGGCGGGCTTTCCCGAGGCAAAGCCCTGACTCACCTGTTGTTGCAGGTTCTGCGCCGGGATCACGGTGACCTTGACGCCGCTGCGCTTGGTGTACGCGGCGGCCGCGGCCTGGACCGCGGCGGTCTCCGCCGGGCCGCTGGAGCCGATCAGCACGGTGAGCGGTCCGGTGTCGGTGTTGCCGCCGCCGGACGACGAGCTGCCGAAGCTGCCGCCGCTGCTGCCGCACGCGGCGGTGAGGGCGAGGATCACGGCACCGAGACCGGCGAGGGCGGTACGGCCGAGAGGGGTGTGAGGAGACTGAGGAGTCTTCATTGAATTCCTCGGTTCTGTGTCTGTTCGCTGTCTGAGATCGGCGGGGGAAACGCGGCTCACGACGAGGCGCGTACGACCAGTGACGGGGGCAACAGGACGGGGGCGGGGACGTACGCGGGCACGCCGGTCTCGGCGGATCCGGCCGGGCCGGCGCGCTCGGCGAGGAGCTGTTCGAGTTGGTCGATGCAGACCCGGGCGACGTCGTCGACAGGCTGCGCGACGCTGCTCATCCCGATCACCGAGGCGGTCGGCGAGTCGTCGAACCCGACGACGCTCACGTCCCGGCCCGGTGTGAGACCGCGCGCGGTGATCTCGGTCCACGCGCCGAGTGCGAGCGAGTCGCTCACGCAGACGATCGCGGTGGGCGGGTCGGGCAGGTCCAGCAGTTCGGCCCCGGCGGCGCGGCCGGTCGGCAGGCTGTCCAGCACGGCGCGGGTGAGGTCGGCCGTCTCCAGCCCGGCCTCTGCGCAGGCGCGCCGCCAGCCCTCGCGCCGGTCGTCGCCGACCCCGGAACCCTCGGGCCAGCCGAGGAACGCGATGCGGCGGTGGCCGCGCCGGACCAGATGCCTGGTCGCGTCGTAGGTGCCGGCCGCGCCATCGACGTCGACCCAGGCGTGTCCTGCGTCGTCGGCGCCCCACGGGCGGCCGAAGGTGACGAACGCGGCGCCGCGCCCGGTGAGCCAGGCGGTGCGCTCGTCACCGAGGTGGGTACCAGTGAGGACGAAGGCGTCGAGGTCGTGATCGCCGAGTAGTTGGTCGTACTCTGCGATCTCGGCCTGGTCGTCGTCGGCCGCGAACAGCATCACCCGGTACTCGCGCTCCTGGGCGCGCAGAGTCAGGGCATGGATGAAGGCGTCGAGTACGGCGCCGCCGATCCCGTCTTCGGGCGCGTGCATCCGGGCGGCGATCAGATAAGAGCGGCGGGTGCGCAGCGTGCGCGCTGCCCGGTGCGGGCGGTATCCGAGCTCGTCGATCACGGCCCGCACCCGGTCCAGCGTCTCGGGCCGCACCAGATGCGGGGCGTTGAGCACGTTGGACACGGTCTGCCGGGAGACGGCCGCCTGCCGCGCGACGCTCTCCAGCGTGGGGCGGCCCATCGCCTCACTGCTCACCTGGACGCTCACCTCCTGCGGCGCACCCCGTGCGCCGGTTGACCGGACCGCGGTCGCCCGCCCGCGGTCCGGTCGGCTCGGGGTCGTGACCATTTCGAGACTTGGGTTTAAGATCAATCATGTTTGATCGATCAAATCGGGGAGCTTGTGGGTCGCACTGTCGATTTGATCGTTCAAACTCCCGTTATAGTGGGCGTCCGACCGCGTGATGTCAAGGAGGCTCCATGTCGCCCTTTCGCCAGCCGTGGCTGCACGATCTGGTCGCGGCGCTCCAGGCGCCGACCGTCGCGCTCAGCTCGCCCGACGGACAGATGCGCCCCGGCGGGGCTCAGGGTGTACTGCACGCCGACGTCAGGGTCCTCTCACTGTCTCTGCTGACCGTGAACGGCTCGGAGCCCGAGCCCGTGACCGGCGGCGGTACGGGGGCGCAGGCCGCGCTGTTCACCGGCCTGGTTCGCGGGCTCGGCGACAAGGGCGCCGATCCTACCGTGCGCGTGGAACGCTCCAGGCGGGTGGCGCGCGGCGAGGTCGCCGAGGAGATCAGTGTCCTGTCGTACGCGCACATCCCGGTGCGCGCACGGGTCGAACTGACACTGGCCGCGGACCTGGCCAGGATCGAGGCGGTCAAGTCCGGCCGAGCCGGCGACGGCGGACACGGCGTCACTATGGGCGTCGTGAACCAGACTCCTGACAGCGTGCTGCTGCGCTGGGGCGCGGACGGCGTGCGTGCCGAATTGCGGGCCGAAGGCCCGGGCGTGCACGCGACCACCGACGACAGCGATGACGACAACAGCAGTGACGACGCTGAAGACAGCGGCGGCGGCGCGACGATCAGCTGGCTGATCGACCTGCCGTCCGCCGGCTCGGTCACGCTGCGCTGGACGCTACGCGCCGAGGTCGCGGCTGCGCCGGTGCGCGGTGCGGCGAGTCCCGGATCCGCCTGGCGCGACGTGCGCATCGACTGCGCCGACCGGCGGCTGCCCGCGCTGGCCGAGCAGTCGCTCGCGGATCTTCGAGCCCTGCTGATGGCCCCGGCGGACGCGCCAGACGACGTGTTCCCGGCAGCCGGCGCTCCGTGGTTCTTCACCCTCTTCGGCCGGGACAGCCTCTGGACCGCGCGTCTCATGCTGCCGTTCGGCTGGGAACTGGCGGCGGGCACGCTGCGCGCCCTCGCCGCCCGGCAGGGCACCCGGGTGGACGACGAGACGATGCAGGCCCCTGGCAAGATCCCGCACGAACTGCGCCAGGTCGCGTCAGTACACGACGATGTGGGGCACGGCGGCCGGCCGATGCGACTGCCCCCGCTGTACTACGGCACCGTGGACTCGACGCCGCTGTGGGTGTGTGTGCTGCACGACGCGTGGCGCGCCGGGATGCCCGACGAGCAGGTGCGCGCGTTGCTGCCGAACCTGCGCGCGGCGCTCGGCTGGCTGCTCGACTACGGTGACGCCGACGGCGACGGCTTCCTCGAATACCTCGACACCGGCGGGCACGGCCTGGCGAATCAGGGCTGGAAGGACTCCGGCGACTCGATCCGCTTCGCCGACGGCAGCCAGGCGCTGGGCCCGATCGCGCTGTGCGAGGTGCAGGGCTACGCGTACGAGGCGGCCGTGCACGGCGCCGACCTGCTCGACGCGTTCAGCGACGCTGATGTCGACAGCGGCAGTGGCGACGACAGCAGCAGCGAGGACAGCAGCGACAGGAAGTTCGCCGGGCGGCTGCGCGGCTGGGCCGCGGATCTGGCTGCCGGGTTCCGCGAACGGTTCTGGGCCGAGGACGCCGACGGTCCGTTCCCGGCCCTGGCCCTGGACGGCAAGAAGCGTGCAGTAGACGCCCTGACCAGCAACGTCGGCCACCTGCTCGGCACCGGCCTGCTCAACGCGGCGGAAACCGCGCTCGTGCTCGACCGCCTGACCAGCCCGGCCCTGGACAGCGGTTTCGGCCTGCGGACCATGTCCGCGCGGAACCGGGGCTACTCGCCGCTGAGCTACCACTGCGGGTCGGTCTGGCCGCACGACACGGCCATCGTGATCCGCGCGATGGCCGTGGCAGGCCACGGCGGGCGGTCGCTGAGCCTGGTCGACGGACTGCTCGCCGCCGCCGAGCGCTTCGGCTGGCGGCTGCCGGAGCTCTACGGCGGCGACGCCCGCGCCGAGACCCCGCGCCCGATCCCGTACCCGGCCGCGTGCCGTCCGCAGGCGTGGGCCGCGGCATCGGTCGGCGCGATCACGCAGGCATTGCTGGGCCTTGAAATGGACGTCCCCGGCGGGCGGGTGGAGTGCCGGCCGATCGCGCCGAGCCCGTTCGGCACGTTGCACGTCGACGGGCTCGTGACCGTCCGCCGCTGAACGGGCCACGCCCGGCGTGCGTTAGAAGTGAGGAATCAGGAGCGGCGAACGCGAGGGAGAAGCCCATGTGGTGGCGAGTGGTTGTCGGCGTCGTGATGTGCGCGGTCGGTGGCGTGTGGATCGGCCAGGGCTCTGGCGCCATACGCGGTTCGGTGATGACCGGGCACAGCCAGTACACCGCCCTCGGCGCCGTGGTCGCGGCCGTGGGCGTGCTCCTGCTCGTGTGGGCAGGCATGCTCGCCGCCCGACGCCGCGGCGCGGATCAGAACACGAAGTAAGGCGTGAGGTGGCAGGGCACGAGGCGGTAAGGCGCAAGGTGGTAAGGCACGAGGTGGCAGGCCCTCAGTCGCCCTTGACGCCCGCGATCTCGACATGGCGGCGCTTCGCCTCACCGCTCTTCGGGACGCGGACGGTCAGGATCCCGTCCTTGAGCTCGGCCGTGACCGCCTCGGTGTTCACGCCGCGCGGCAGGCTCGTGCGGTAGGCGAACCGTCCGGTGCGGCGGCTGAGCACCGTGCTGCCCTCGCCCCGCTCCTGCTCGTCCAGTTCGCCGCTGATGGCGAGTTG
>NZ_DASYZI010000252.1:0-52114 GCF_035946395.1 Actinocrinis sp. | reverse complement strand
TAGATCGCGTCGACGTCGGGATCGGCGGCCAGGGCGTCGTAACCAACGTGACGATGCGGTACGTCGTGCCGGTCGGCAAAGGCGTCCGCAGACGCCTGTGATCGTGAGCCGACCGCGACGAGTTCGGCGTCGGGCAGCAGCGCGAGATCGAGCGCGAAAGCGTCGGCGATCACACCTGTCCCGGCGATGCCCCAACGGATCCGTTCGGCCATGCTCGTCGGCTCCTCGCCCTCGCAGGTCACGCTGTGCGGTATCCGAACCGCTTCGTCCGCACACGCTACACGAGACAAGGTTGTGACCGAGGTCACCGGGGATTTCACCGCCATCGGGACCGCGGCGGGCCGCGTTGAATCGCGGGCGCTGCCCGCCGCGTGGGCGCGTCGTAGAGTCTTAACCGTGGGCGAACTGCGAATCATCCGGAGCGGCTTCGGCGCCGAGGCGGTCGACTACCAGACCGCTTGGGACGACCAGCGCGCGCGGCATGCCGCGCGGGTGGCCGACTTGGTGCCCGACACCGTCATCCTGCTTGAACATCCGCCGGTCTACACCGCGGGCAAGCGCACCGAGCCGATAGACCGGCCGTTCGACGGCACGCCCGTGATCGACGTGGACCGTGGCGGGAAGATCACCTGGCACGGACCGGGGCAGCTGGTCGGCTACCCGATCGTACGGCTGCCCGAGGGCGTGTACGTGGTCGACTTCGTCCGCCGGGTCGAGCAGGTGATCATCGAGGCCTGCGCGGATCTCGGGCTGCGCACCGAGCGGGTCAAGGGCCGCTCCGGCGTGTGGGTGCCCGGCGATGACCTGCGGCAGGAGCGGAAGCTGGCCGCGATCGGGCTGCGCTTCGCCCAGGGCGCCACTATGCACGGATTTGCGGTGAATTGCGACAATGATCTCGACTGGTTCCACCGGATCGTGCCGTGCGGAATCCGTGACGCGGGCGTTACAACGCTCAGCGAGGAGCTCGGCCGACAGGTGACCGTGCAGGAACTGCTGCCGATCATCGAACGGCATCTTTACCTGCTCACCGAGCCTAAGGGCGCCGCCACCGACAAGGTGCGCGCAGTCACTGTGGCAGACACCACCATCGTCAGCGCCACCAGCAGCTCCGCCGCCGCGGCGTAAACTTGTTCGTCCCGTACCGATGCGTGAGGAGATGCGGCCGTGACCACCGTCGATGACACGAAGTCCGTCACCGCCGAGCCGTCCGCCGAGCCGCTGACCTCTGCGCCGCCAGCCACGGCCGGCCCCGACGGACGCAAGCTGCTGCGCCTGGAAGTGCGCAACGCCGCGACCCCGATCGAGAAGAAGCCCGAGTGGATCAAGACCCGGGCGAAGATGGGCCCCGAGTACTCCGCGCTGCGCGACCTGGTCCGCAGCGAGGGGCTGCACACCGTCTGCCAGGAAGCCGGCTGCCCGAACATCTTCGAGTGCTGGGAGGACCGGGAGGCCACCTTCCTCATCGGCGGCGAACAGTGCACCCGCCGCTGCGACTTCTGCCAGATCGACACCGGCAAGCCGGCCGCGCTGGACCGGGACGAGCCGCGCCGGGTCGGCGAGTCGGTGGCCACCATGGGCCTGAGGTACGCGACCGTGACCGGCGTGGCCCGCGACGACCTGCCCGACGGCGGAGCGTGGCTTTACGCCGAGACGGTCCGTCAGATCCACGCGCAGGTACCCGGCTGCGGCGTCGAGCTGCTGATCCCCGACTTCAACGCGGTCCCCGAACTGCTCGCCGAGGTCTTCGGCTCCGGCCCCGAGGTCCTCGCGCACAACGTCGAGACCGTGCCGCGCATCTTCAAGCGGATCCGGCCGGCCTTCCGCTACGAGCGCTCGCTGGACGTCATCCGGCAGGCGCGCGCGGCCGGCCTGGTCACCAAGTCGAACCTGATCCTCGGCCTGGGCGAGGAACGGGACGAGATCTCCCAGGCGCTGCTCGACCTGCACGAGGCGGGCTGCGAACTGATCACCATCACGCAGTACCTCCGGCCCTCGGCGCGGCACCACCCGGTGCAGCGGTGGGTGAAGCCGGAGGAGTTCGTCGAACTCAAGCAGGAGGCCGAGCAGGCCGGCTTCAGCGGAGTGATGTCCGGACCGCTGGTGCGCTCGTCGTACCGGGCCGGACGGCTGTACCAGCAGGCGGTTGCCGCTCGAACGGCCTAAGTAATGGCTCCGGCGGCGTTTCACCGGGAATTGACCGGTGCGCAGTACCTTGGCAACACGAGACAGCAACCCTGGCGGTGCTGATCCGGATTCACAGGATTGGGGGCACAAACGAGCATGGCGGTGACGATCGACCGTGCCGCGGCGAGCCGAGCCGCAGCACGACGCGGAGCGGTCCGCACGGTGTTGAACACAGTCGAATGGGTGATCTTCCGCGGCGATGCGATGAGCGTCGCGCGGGCGAACGCCTGGGCGGCGGTCCAGGAGGACCGAGCGCGGGCCAGGGCAAGGGCTGAGGCCTCCACCGCGCTGGAGCTGGGTCCGGAGCCGCACCCGCACCCGCACCCGCACCCACGTTCCCACACACTCCCCCGCAAGCCGCACTGACGCCAAGGGAGCCCACCCCCTCATCGCCTCACCACACTCACGCTCCCTGACGGCTTCCCCAATGGCGTCCCGCCGCCCATCCCGCCAATCCCGGTCCGCCCGACGCCCTCACACCTGACGACCCGTCAGCCGCGCTGCCCTCCCCCTCATGCCAACCCATACCGAATCAATCACGTCAGTCCCACGCCGTGCGCTGACCAACCCCGCGTGGACATATCCTTTTGAGCATGGCGCGTAACCCATCCCCCGAGCCGACCGTCAACCCGGCGGCCCAGCCCGAACCGCCGACGGGCCGCTTCAAGCAGTTCGTGTACGCCTACAAGGTGACCAAAGAGAGCGACCCGCGGCTTCCGCTGGCGATCCTCGGCTTCGGCGGCCTCACGCTCGTGGCCGTGTTCGCGCTGTTCTACTTCTCGTTCGGCCAGAGCATCTTCGGCCTGGCCCTCGGGATCGTGCTCGGCCTCGCCTCCAGCATCGTGGTGGGCCTGTCCGTGCTCTCCCGGCGCGTGCAGAGCACCGCGTACCGGCAGATCGAGGGGCAGCCCGGCGCGGCCGCCGCGGTGATCGAGCAGAGCCTCAAGCGCGGCTGGTCGATGACCACCATGGTGCGGTTCAACAGGCAGCAGGACTTGGTGCACCGGCTGATCGGCCGGGCCGGGATCCTGCTGGTCGCCGAGGGCGACCCGGCCCGGCTGACCCAGTTGGTGAAGGAAGAGCGCAAGGCGATCGCCCGCAACCTCGGCCCGGACGTCGAGGTGAACGTCGTCGTGGTCGGCGACGACACGGAGGCCGGCCAGATCCCGCTGAGCAAGCTGACCCAGACGCTGACCAAGCGCAGCCTGCGCGGCCGCGCGAAGCTGACGCAGATGCAGATCAACGAGTACTCGAAGCGGCTGGCCGCGATCAGCAGCGGCCCGCTGGCGAACATGCCGAAGGGCCCGATGCCGCGTGGCGGCCGCATCCCCCGCGGAAACCCCCGCTAGCCCGCACCCGCCCCGCCAAAGTGCTCAAACCGCGCGCACCGATCAACCTTCACAACCCTCGCGACACCAAACCCACAATACGACCACGACGCACACCGACGGCCGGGAGAACCCCGGCCGTCGTCGTCCATCGCCATCCCGTCTCAACCCCCTACCGCCCCCACCACCTCCACCACTTCCTACTCCCTACTTCCCATCTCCCCACTTCCCCACTTCCCTACTTCCGCACCTCCACGGTCCCCGCCAGCCGGTCGTGCAGCCCCCTGCCGTCCTGGTCCCAGACCACCGCCGGAATCACCAGCAGCAGCAACACCGTGCGCACGATCACGTGCAATGGGGTCAGCGGCCCGCCGAGCCTGCCGACGCGCAGCCCGAACAGGCGCTTGCCGAGCGTGAAGCCCAGCAGCGACAGCATCAACAGGTGCTCGGCCGCGAAGATGGCGATCGTCCCCCACTGCCCCTGCGCCGAGGACGGCTGCCAGCCGAACGCCGCCGCCAGGAAGTAGGCGATCGCCCAGTCCACGATCAGCGCGCCGAGCCGGCGCCCCTGCGGCGCCAGCGAGCCGGACCCCGACTCGGGCAGACCGAGCCGCTGTCCGCGGTACTCCTGCTCTCCCTGTCCGGAACCGACCCCGGTCGTCCCAGGCCCTTCAAGCCACCCGCCGAGGGCCGAGCGCCGCGAGCCGGTGCCGGATCCCGCGCCGGATCCCGGCGCCGGAGATTGAGCAGGGGACTGAGAGGAGGTCATGCCTACCACGGTAGCCGTCGGAAACAATCCGCCCGCGCCGGGGTCCCAATCCGTAAGCCATCCACCCAAAGAACCCCTCATGACGTCACCCGCGGGCACAGCAGCTCGCCCCGTCCCCACAACGGCGCGTCGCACATCCGTGCCGTTCGCCGAATGTAGCGTTGTCCCCTGGCGCGTAACGTGCAGGAAACAAAAGGGACATGGACGGGAAATGGCCTCTTCCTATCGTTCCCAGCCAGAGCCTGTCGCGAAATCGTGCCTGCGAGACCCACCCCACCGCACCGTCCGCGGCCGTGTGTCCCGCCGGACCGGACGCGAGGCCCTTGGCGGGACAGCAGGTGAGCCGTGTGGGGGCTTGCGCGCACTCGCCGACCAACTACAAAGCCCCCGCTCAGTGCCCATCGCGTTCCCGAGAGGCCGGCGCTCCCGGTGAGGCCGGCCGATCAGGGTCGAGGAGGAATAGTGACATTCCAGAACGCCGACGAGGTACTCAAGTACCTCAGTGACGAAGGCGTCCAGTTCGTGGACGTCCGGTTCTGCGACCTGCCGGGCGTCATGCAGCACTTCACCGTGCCGGTGGAGTCGTTCACCGCGTCCGTGTTCTCCGACGGCCTGGCCTTCGACGGATCCTCGATCCGCGGCTTCCAGGCCATCCACGAGTCGGACATGCAGCTGCTCCCGGACCCGACCACGGCGCGGCTCGACCCGTTCAGCAAGTCCAAGACGCTCAACGTCAACTTCTTCATCCACGACCCGCTGACCGGCGAGGCCTACTCGCGCGACCCGCGCAACGTGGCGAAGAAGGCCGAGGCGTACCTCAAGAGCTCCGGCATCGCCGACACCGCCTACTTCGGCCCCGAGGCCGAGTTCTACATCTTCGACTCGGTGCGCTACGAGACGACGGTGAACTCCGGCTCGTACCACATCGACTCCGAGTCCGGGTACTGGAACACCGGGCGCGAGGAGGAGGGCGGCAACCTCGGCTACAAGGTCCGCTACAAGGGCGGCTACTTCCCGGTGCGGCCGTACGACCACTACGTCGACCTGCGCGACGACATGGTGCTCAACCTCCAGAGCCAGGGCCTGACCGTCGAGCGCGCGCACCACGAGGTCGGCACCGCCGGCCAGGCGGAGATCAACTACAAGTACAACACACTGCTGGCCGCCGCCGATGACCTGATGCTGTTCAAGTACATCATCAAGAACACCGCGTGGGCCGCCGGCAAGTCCGTGACCTTCATGCCGAAGCCGCTGTTCGGCGACAACGGCTCGGGCATGCACACGCACCAGAGCCTGTGGAAGGACGGCAACCCGCTCTTCTACGACGAGATCGGCTACGCCGGCCTGTCGGACGTCGCGCGCCACTACATCGGCGGCCTGCTGCGGCACGCCCCGAGCCTGCTGGCGTTCACCAACCCGACGCTCAACTCGTACCACCGCCTGGTCCCCGGCTTCGAGGCCCCGGTCAACCTGGTCTACTCGCAGCGCAACCGCTCCGCGGCGATCCGCATCCCGATCACGGGCGCCAACGCCAAGGCGAAGCGCATCGAGTTCCGCGCGCCGGACCCGTCCTCCAACCCGTACCTCGCCTTCTCGGCGATGCTGCTGGCCGGCCTGGACGGCATCAAGAACAAGATCGAGCCGATCTCCCCGGTCGACAAGGACCTCTACGAACTGCCCCCGGACGAGCACGCCGCAGTCCCCCAAGTCCCCGGCAGCCTCCCCGCCGTCCTCGACTCCCTAGAGGCCGACCACGACTACCTCACCGCAGGCGGCGTGTTCACCCCCGACCTGATCGAGACCTGGATCGCCTACAAGCGCTCCGCCGAGATCGACCCGATCCGCCTGCGCCCACACCCGTACGAGTTCGAGCTGTACTACGACATCTAGACACCCGCTCTGACCTGCGGAAATAGGATCTCAGGACAAGCAATCACCCCAGATCAGCACCTCGCTGACCTGGGGTGACTGCTTTCGTGGGCTACCCGCTCGCCTCTCATGTGGGGCGCGACCCCAGCTCGAACTCGCGCGCTCGGCAGCGGCGGCGTACGGAACCGGGCCTATCCTTCACCAAGAGCTGTGACGACGAATTCCGTGCCCTCAAGCGGCGATCCGATTTCCGCGGTCTTCACGATCCGCGGTAGGAGTTGCGGCTCGCGGTCGAGCCGGTGCAAGAAGCCTGCGAGGCTCTCAGCAGATGGCCGCTTCGGGAGTTCGCAACACAGCACGCTTTGGCTGGTCGCACTGCGGTAGTCGTCGTCCGGATCCTCTAACTGCTCGTTCGGGTCCGTGGGCACCCATCGGTCGACGTCGACGCTCCATGCCTTGAGACCGCTGTCGCCCGGTTGTGGCGCACCGATCGTCAGGAACAGCTTATACGGGCCGACCGGATCGTGACTGAGGGTAAGGTACCCTGCCTCGAAGTGCAGATAATCGACGTCTGAACACATCGCCTGTACCGCGGCGAGCACACGCAGATCCGCCACCGCCACAACACGTTCTTCGTCGCTCGCGTCGTCTTCGAAGTCGTCCAACTTCTCGCGGACTTCCGCACTGAGAACATCCATCCCGCCGTCGTAACGAACCATGGGCGCGTCGAACTCCCACAGCCTCTCGACACCCTCTGTCGGCGCGGGCTCCGTACCGTCCGATTCACCGACCGCGACGCGTAGAAGTTCGGCCTCTTTATCCACCTCAGCGTTGACCGCGATGCGGATCGGACCCGGCACAGATTGCAAGGCATTGTCGAGATCGGCGAGCGCGCGGTGGAGTTCGAAGCACACGTACTCGTACCACAAGCTATGCGTGCCGGTCAGAAGACCGCTGCGGGCATCGCGGTCCGTCAGCGCTTCAACGTGCCGCGACGGATAGGACCGCACCCTTTGACCGCGCGTGTCGGACACGGCCATCGGCAACTCAGCGAACGCCGAGACCCGGTTGAGCGCGTCGACCAGCGGCGCAACCTGATCGGACGAGCCGAGGCTCGTCACCGTCGATGACGTCACCCCGCCCGGCCCCTGGTACGTCGCCAGGATCTGAACCTTTCCCCGATTCGCATGCTGCGAATAAATCGTCATCAATGCACCTTCCATCCACCGACCCCATGAGGATGCCAGCGGTTCGCAAAAGTCTGGGAAACGGGTGGTGGCGAGGGCGCATTCCGACGCTCCATACCCAAGCTGATAGCGGTGGCTCAGGTATCGTCCCAAGCTCCGTGCTGTCGTCGACAGTAGCAGAGGCGCACGACAAACAAGGCGGCTCACACAGTCGGAGCCGAAACGTTCAACGCCTCCGGGCACGCCGACGTCCTGACGACGGCTAGATATTGCTCTGATCCGCGGAGACGCTGATGCACCCGAAGTTCGAACTCGCCTGGCCCGAGGCTGCGACCCGCAGGTTCACGGCACTGAAGACTCGGATCCGGCTCACCCCTTCGCCACGCGGGATGATCTTGAAATAAGCAACCAGCTACTGGTTGAAACGCCGGGCGTTCAGTGAGCGAGGCCCTGGTCTGGCTGAGCGCCTGCGCCCGACACCATTGGCCAGAAGCGCATCGGACGCATTACACCGTCAGCCTGCATCCTCGGGGACTCTGGGGAGGTGTCAACATGCCTCCGGCTCTGGACCATCGTGCGCGTGCGCTACTTCGGGGAGACGCTCGCTGAAGTATACTTCAGTGAAGCACGTCTCACTATGCAGAGGAGGCATCGTGTCCACCAAACCGGACCATATCTTCGACAGGGCGGACGAGTGGACCGGGCTCTGCTCATTCGCGGCCCGCGACCAGCCCAACGCGCTGCTTGGTGTGGTCAGCGGGCGTCGCAGGCAGGGCAAGAGCTTGCTGCTCGAAGCCTTCGCACAGCAGACAGGGGGCCTGTACTTCGGCGCGACCGAGGCGACTGAAGCCGACTCGCTCCGTCTGTTCTCCGATGCGCTGATCCGGCACACTCGTGAGCCCATCCCCCACCCGTTCCGGGACTGGAACGACGCCATCCCCCATCTGCTGCGGCAGTTCACACAACAGCCAATGCCCGTGGTCCTCGACGAGTTCCCGTTCCTGACCAAAGCGTCGCCCGAACTGCCCTCCATCATCCAGCGCGAACTGGGACCCGGCGGCACCGGACGCGGAAGCCTGGCGCGGCTACTGCTGTGCGGCAGCGCCATGTCCGTGATGGGCGGGATGCTCGACGGGAACGCCCCGCTGCGGGGCCGAGCCGGCCTCGAACTCGTGATCACGCCGTTCTCCTACCGGGACGCCGCCCAGTTCTGGGGTATCACTGATCCGAGGCTGGCACTCCTCGTGCACATGGTGGTCGGCGGAACGCCAGCGTATCGGGAGGAGTTCGTCGGTGGGGACGTCCCCGCCAACCTCGCGGACTTCGACGCATGGGTACTGCGTACCGTCCTGAACCGCCAGAGCCCGCTCTTCAGAGAGGCCCGATACCTGCTGGCCGAGGAGTCCGAGATCAGGGATCTGGCCGTCTACCACTCCACCCTCGCCGCGATCGCGTTGGGGAACACCACGAACGGCACGATCGCCAGCAGGGTGGGACGCAAGTCGGACCAGATCGTCCATCCCCTCAACGTGCTGGTGGACTGCGCGCTGGTGGCGAAGGAGGCCGATCTGTTCCGGCCCGGGCGCTTCCGCTACCGCATCACCGAGCCGCTCATCACCTTCTACGAGTCGGTCATGCGCGCCCGATGGACGGAATTGGAGCGCAACCGCGCCGCCGCCGTGTGGGAGGCCGTGCGCCCCACCTTTGTCAAACAGGTCGCCGGTCCGCACTTCGAGGCCGTCTGCCGCGACTTCGCAGCGCACGCCGAGCCTGACCTGTTCGGCGGCCTGCCCGGCGAGGTCGGATTCGGCGAGGTCAATGACCCCGACGGCCGCTCGCAACTCGAGGTCGACGTCGTCGTCCTCGCATCGCAGAACTCGCACGAGAAGCCCCGGATTCTGTCCCTGGGAGAATGCAAGTGGGGCGAGGTGATGGGGCACGGGCACGTGCGGAAGCTGGAACGGGCCCGAGAACTGCTCCAGCGCAAGGGCTTCGACACTCGCGACACCGCGCTCGCCTGCTACAGCGGGGTCGGCTTCACCGAAGAGCTGCGCGCCGAGACCCGCGGCGACCTTCGGCTGATCGGCCTCGAGCAGCTGTACTGACATCAGCGTCCGCACCCTCGCAAGGCTGTGGCGCGGGCTTGCTCGACCGCGGCACGACCGGTACGGCAGCCGTAGATCGGGATTCTCATCCGGTCACGGTCACGATGAGACGATCTACGGCTGCCGGGTCGGCTCAGGGGTGCTGCTGAAGTGCAGCTGCGAGAGCAGTGCGCCTTCGGCGCGGTAACCGTTGTAGTTCGGGTGCGCGCTTCCCTTCGAGATCGGCGGCCAGTTCAAGTCCATGCTGACCAGATTGATGTACGCGTTGCTGCCCGCGCACATGTCATGGCCAGCGAACGTCGGCCGGACGTCGACGAACGACACGTGGCCAACCTGGGCGTTCGTGCTCGTGACGGCGCTGCTGATCACGTTGTCGAGCTCGTCGCCGAGCCGGTTGAGCATCGCCATCTGGACTGGGCCAACCCGAGCGGGCCGGTTATGTCGAAGCCGTGGATGAACAGGTTGTAGAGGATCGACGCCAACCCGGCGCTGAACGTCATCGCGCAGTTGTCGGATCCGTTGTCCGGGAACAGGTGCGGGTATCCGAGGACGTCGACGGTGACGTAGTTCGATGCCTGCGCCGCCGCGATGTAGACGTCTTTGAGTTTGTTGGAGAGCCCGTCGATGAGTTGGCGCTCTTTTGCCTCGTACGTACCGATCGTCGAGTCATCGCAGTAGTTCTTGTGCAGGACGCAGTCTTGCAGCACGTCGGCGAAGCCCGCGTCGTCGCCGCCCACGGTCAGGGTGACGTAGTCGACCGGCTGGCGCCGGGTCGCCTCGGCGAGCATGGTGATTTGAAAGTCGGCGGGCAGGTAGTCGGCCCCGCGGCTGCCGAGTACGTGCGAGTCCCACGGCTCCATGCCGCTCTGTACGTGGCCGATGGTCGCACCGCCGTTGTCCGGCAGGTAGCTGAGCATGTTGTAGGTGCGGGCGCCGTCGCAGGCGATGATGTCCCAGCGCGCATCGCCCGGCGCATAGGCGGACATCGAGCCGTTGTCCAGGACGTCCGTGACGAAGCCGGCATAGTTGCTGTCCGAGCGGTGGCAGGTGTCGTTGTTGATGAAGGTGGCGGAGGCGTCCACTCCGACCCCGGCCGAGTACGAGTCGCCTAGCACAGCATAGTGCTTGATCCGCGCTGTCGCCGCAGGGACTACCGAGACGGGGAAGGATGGTCCCAGGATCTGGTTGTTCAGGTTGAAAGCCGTTACTCGATAGGTGTATTTCATTTCATCGGCGGTGGATGGGTCCTGCCATTGGAGCTGCGGCGCGTTGATCTGATCGAGCGTCGCGACCCGGGTCCAGGCGTTCTGCGAGCCGGCGATGCGTTCGATGGTGTAGCTCGTCGCGCTGGGGACGGTGTTCCAGGTCAGCACGACGGTGGCTGGGCTCGGGTTGCCGGCGATGACGCTGCTGATGCCCAGTTGCGCGAACGGGTAGACGTCGGTGGTCCAGCCGACCCCACCGAAGGAATCGTCCACGATGTTGAGGCTCAGGCTCAGCAGTACGTTGCCGTAGATGTAGTCGCGCCCGTCGGACAGATGCTGGAGGTAGTAGCCGGGCCCGTTGTGCTGCAAGTTCAGCCCGCACGTAAGGACACAGTCCTGATCCAGGTACTCGCCGCCGATCGGGGCGCCGTCGGCGACGCTGTAGTAGGTGGTCGTGACGTAGGCGTGACAGCGCGGACCACTGACCAGGAACGATCCGTACAGCCCGACAGTCGCACTTGTACCCGGGACGTTGTGATAGCCGCCCGAGATCGTGCACTGGCCGTTCTGCGCCCACCAGGTGCCTCCGCTGCCAGGTAGCAAACCGCCGTCGAGCGCGGTCAGCGGGTAGGCCTCGCTGACGTAGGGCGCCGTTGCGGCCGCCGCCGGCTTGACCGAGCCGGCCGATCGGGCTGCATGAGCCCCCGCGGTGGCTGCTGCTGTCTTGTTTGCCGCGGACGGCGTGATTCGGGCGGCGACCGTCGCCGCCGCGAGCCCATTGGCCGCCGTGCTGTGCTGCAACGATCCGCACGGTTCGGCGTCGCCGCCGGCAATCGGCGCGAAACCGAAGGCCTGGATCACGCTCTGCTGGCAGACCAGCGCGCCGGAGCCGCTGAAGGCCTCGTTGATGGGGCTGCTGTTCACGGCGGAGTGCGCCACGGCGTTGCAGACGTGATAGGTGAACGGTGCGCCGTATGCGGTGTTCAACATCATCGGCAGCGGACCCTGGTTGACGGCGGGGCCGGTCGGGTCGATGACGCCCAGTTGCGCCGCTCCGCGGTGGTCGAGGGCGGTTCCGAGAAGCTGGCCGACGTAGGCCGTGATCGAGTACGGCACGATGGAGTTGGCGTCTAGCACGACACCGTAGTTCTCCTGAACCGAGGCGCCGGCATACGTCGTCTGGATGCACGGGTACTTGCCGGCCGTGACGTCGGCGTCAGCGATGTGGACCTTGCTTTCGAAGGCGAGGCGAACGGACCCGGAGGCCGGAAGCAGCGGGGTCACGCTGGCCGTCTGGCACGTGTAGATCGACATCAGGTCGTGCAGCGAAATGTGCCTTGGCACGCTGCCGGTGGCCGTCACGGCGAAGGAGACGTCGTCGGGGTAGGCGTCGCTGTTCGCCGCGACCGGGGCTTGGCCCAGGTCGCTGATGGTCCCCAGGCGGGCCTGCGCGAGCTGCTGCGTCTGGCTGCCGCCGGCCTGGCTGAGGAAGCTCGCGGCCGAGAACGGCATGACCGAGTTGTTGTCGAGGATGCCGCCGTTGTTCTCGCCGTAGTACTGCCCGCTGGAATTGTGGTCGGAGACGCAGGGATAACGGCCGCTGACCACGTCGCTGTCCAAGATGCCGAGAGCGGCCAGCCACATCTGCCGCTGCTCGGACCCCTCGGCCGGAAGCAGACCCCTGAACCCCGTCATCTGCGGGTCGCACGTGTAGATCTGCTTGAGCTGCGCCGTGCTCATCGACGACGGCAGCTGCGAGGACGCGGAGACGGCGAACGTCAGGTTGTCCATCGCGAACGGCACATAGTCGACGGGAACGCCGTTCAGCGCCGGGCCGGTATACGGATGCGACATCCTGGCGAAGTCCACGCATCCGCTGCCGCTGACGCCGGACGCCATCAGAGCGGCGAAACCCTGATCGTCGTTCACCGGCCGGTCGATGACACAGGAGGAACCGCCGGGCGCAGTCGGTTTCGTCGCCACCGTCGCCGTCCCCGTGGCCCCGATCGAGCTGAGAGCCGACACCGAGTTGATCTGCACGGCCGCGGTGAGCGCCCCGGTCACCGCCTCGGTCGTCGGCGAACCGACCCCGACAGCCGCCGTGAACAGCGGGCTGGAGGTGGCGGCCCGGGCCTTGGGCAGGACACGGTCTGGCAGGCCGATGGACGACGTCACCGAGGCCACCATGAGCGCGGCTGTGGCGAGACTGAGTATGCGCCGCCGTGGAGGTCTCCCCGTGCATTCCCGAGAAGTATGCTATATAAGAACCCATCTATCGAAGTCCGGTAACGCGACGCTACAGACGGCGCAGTTCGGCCGCCACTGGAAAAGCCGCACCGGCACCGCCTAGGCGCGATATTCACCCAGAGTTCGTCTGGCGCGCGCCGGTGAACCGTGGCCTCAACGGCCGCGACCGTGATTACGCCGTCCTTCATCAGCTCGTCACCCGCCATCGGCTCAACGGCGACGAACCGGCCGCTGCGCTCGTCGTGACCGCCGATCACAGCGACGTCCGGCTCCGACCGCTGAGCGAAGCCGTCTGCGACTTGCCCGGCCGCCGCCGAGCGGCTTACTCAGCGTGGCGACGCCGCCAGGGGCTGGCAGCCAAGAGCCATCCCGAGGAATTCGCCGAGGGGTCGGTTGTCGAACCAACGCGACCAATCCATTATGAGCTAACCTATAATAGGTTCGTTAATCATAGCGGAGGTGCTCCTGTGGACAAGCCCGAGGGGATGTTCGACCGGGACTACGAGTGGGCCGAACTAACCCGGTTCGTGTCCCATCCCGGTACCGAACCGAGCTTGGGTGTGGTGTCCGGACGCCGCCGCCAAGGCAAGACATTCCTTCTCGACGCGGTATGCCAGGCCGCCGACGGCTTCTACTTCGCCGCGACGGAAGCGACCGAGGCCGAGTCACTGCATCAGTTCGGGACCGCGTTGGCACGCTACCTGAACGAGCCAGTACCGCGCCGCTTCAACGGATGGGACGAGGCCGTCGAGACGGTGATGCGCCTCGCTTCGAACGATCGGCCCGTCCCGGTCGCGTTGGACGAGTTTCCGTACTTGGCCAAAGCCTCCCCACACCTGCCCTCGCTCATCCAGCGCGCGCTGGACCCTTCGGGGCGGCGCGGCGGCACGCCGGTCCGGCTGCTTTTGTGCGGCTCGGCGCTGTCCTTCATGGGAAACCTGCTGGTCGGCAATGCCCCGCTGCGAGGCCGGGCGAGCTTGGAACTGGTGGTCCCGACACTCGATTTCCGCCTCGCCATGGATTTCTGGGGGATGGATGATCTGCGGCTGGCATTCCTGGTCAACGCCGTCGTCGGTGGCACGCCCGCCTACCGCCGCGAGTACACTCTCGGCGACGTGCCCGGGGGCTTGGCGGATTTCGGGCCGTGGGTCGTGCGCAACGTCCTCAACCCGGGACGCCCGCTCTTCCGCGAAGCCCGGTTTCTCCTGGCCGAGGAGCCGGACCTGCGCGACACGGCGCTCTATCACGGCGTGCTCTCCGCAATCGCCGAGGGCAACAACACCCGCGGCGGCATCGCCGGCTACCTGGCGCGCAAGTCGACCGACCTGAGCCATGCGCTCACCGTGCTGGAGGACGTCGGCATGGTCGTCCGCGACCAGGACGCCTTCCACGGCAAACGCTCGTCCTACCGCATCACCGAGCCGCTCCTGGCCTTCTACCACGCAATCATGCGCCCGGAGTGGACCGACCTGGAACGCCCCGGACACGCCGAACAGGTCTGGTCCCGCGCACAGGCGACATTCCGCAGCAAGGTCCTGGGCCCGCACTTCGAGCACCTGGCGCGCAACTGGACCCGCTGGCATGCCGCCCCCGAAACCCTCGGCGGACAGCGCAGCCGCGTACTGTCCGGGGTGCTGCCGGACCCGGAGAGCAAGACCAGCCACGAACTGGACGTCGTCGTGCTCGGTCACGGACCGGACGGACAGGAACGAGTGCTGGCCATCGGCGAGGCCAAGAGCAACGACACGCTGGGCCACGGTCACCTCGCCCGCCTTGAGCGGCTGCGCGACCTCCTCATCCGACGCGACGCGCGGGCCGACAAGAGCGTCAAACTACTGCTGCTCACGGGCAGCGACTTCACACCCGACCTCAAGGAGACGGCCCAAGTCCGGAGCGATCTGGAACTCATCGACCTGGAGCGTCTATACCGGGGGTCGTGACGCATCCTGTCGTCCCAGCTTCCACGCTGGAGACCCGTCCCCACGCCGAGCGGAAGCCCGACGTGGGGACGGATGAGCCCCGCCTCATCCGTCGGCACCGAAGGTGCCGCTTGCGGCCAGCTGAAAGTACTTCTCGTGCAGAAGCTCCACGAACTCGCCTGCGGTCGAGATCGCCATCAGCTCGCGCGTGGTGACGAGGAGTATGCGCGTACCGAGCGCGGCCGCGATCGCCGCAGTGTGATGAGCTGCGCTCCGGCGATCGCGGGCACCGGTGGCTCCCGCCGCAACGATCAAGATGCCCAGCTTGAGGTCGCGGTGTTTGACCTTGAAGGCGAAGTCCCTGACATCGGGAACCGGAACCGGGTGCACCGAACTCTTGCACTCGACGAGGATGATCTCCGGTAGGTAGAACAGCCCGTCCTCCCGCTTCCGGTTGCCTACGAGCAGATCGATCTCAGCCGATTGCCAGGGGTCGATCGTCCTGCGCCCGCGGACCTCGCAACCGGGCACGGCTGAGAAGGCGTACGCCGCCGCATTCTCCAGCGCACGTCCGCGCTCCCCGGCGGTCAGTGCGCGGTCTGCGGCACGCCGCAACTCGCTGTGCACCAAGCCGTACGGCGCCTGGTCGGGCAATGCACCTTGCATGGAAAAGTCCCGCCCCACTGGTCGACTGAGTACGCTCTCTGCGTCCTTCAACACGGTAGCAGTATTTTTTTCGACTTTGCTACGTCCCACTTGACATAGATGACCAGGCTTGGCGAAGCTGGCATCAACACGGTAAGATATATAGTCGTGACCGGAGGTCGCGTGATCAACCAAGGACGTCTGCTAGCAGACCTGAAGAGTCAGGTGAATCTGCTTGAGGCGGATCTGCGCGTGCGGCTCAGGCGTGACCTTCCAGAGGTGCGTGCGCGATTGGCGGAGGAACATGCGATGGTCCGCCGCCTCGGGCAATCATCCGCGACGTTAGATGCGTGGCTGAACGAGAAGACGACGCAGACAGCCGTCGCCTGGGTGCTCGCTATCGTCTTCGTGCGTTTCTGCGAGGACAACGGCCTGTTGTCTGAACCGCGTTCCGCGCCCCACGACCATGCAGGCTCTCGGCACTCGGGCGACTGGACGCTGACGGCGTTTGAGAAGCTCGACCAAGGCGGCATTGCCAGGCTGTTGTTCGAGCCTGACCGTGATCTGGCGCTCCAGATCCCGATCTCAGATGACGCCGCAGGCGGTCTAGCGGCGTTCTGGGGCAGGTCGAACGAGGACGGCAGCCCCGTTCACGACTTCACGGATCCGGAGTGGGACACGCGCTTCCTCGTCGATCTGTATCAGAACCTTTCCGATTCACAGAGCATGAGCTACGGGCTCCTGCCGACCCCGGGCTTCGTCGTGCAGTTCATCCTGGATCGAACGCTCACGCCGGCTATACGCGACTTCGGATGTGACACCGTGCAGATGATCGACCCGGCGTGCGGGTCCGGAGGATTCGTAATCGAGTCCTTTCACCGGATCTTGGCACAGCGGGGTCGTGACTTCCCCACAGCGGACCGCGTGGAACGAGTCCGGCGTGCCGCCGACGCGGTGCACGGGACGGACATCAACCCGTCCGCGGTCGTGATCACGCGTTTTCGGCTCGTCGTGGCGGCCATGAAGGCGGCCGGCCTCACCACACTCACCGAGCTCGACGCACTAGACGTGCCGGTACACATCGCCGTCGGCGATGCACTGCTCAAGGCGGAGTCCTCGGACTCAATTCTGACCGAGGGGCGTTACCACGTCGTCGTCGGCAATCCCCCCTTCCTGACTGTGAGGGACAAAGCCCGCGACAGCCTTTACCGCAGACTGTACGGGGCTTGCACGGGCAAGTACTCCCTCAGCGTCCCCTTCGCTGAGCGTTTTTTCCAGCTCGCGAAGCCTCATCTCGACGACGATTCTCCAAGCGGGTATGTCGGGCAACTTATGCCGAACTCGATTGCTAAGCGCGGATTCGGAGCGACGCTGATCGAGGACTTCTTCGCCCAGAGCGTGGAATTATCCGAGATCATCGACTCGTCCGGAGCGTACATACCAGGCCACGGCATGCCGACCATGATCGTCGTGGGGAGGCGCAGGCAACCGCGCTCGACAGTACCGGTGCGCCTCGTCGTGGGTCTGCGCGGAGAACCGACGATGCCCGAATCGCCGTCTCGAGGGCTGGTCTGGCGGGCGATTGTGACCCAAGTGGACCGTGTGGGAAGTACGGGCGACTGGGTCGCCGTCGAAGACGTGCCGCGTGAGGAGTTCGCGAAGTCTCCGTGGGTGCTCTCCGATCGGGACAGTCGACGGCTGCTGGACCGCCTCGCGTCCGGGACTGCGCTTTCCGAACAGGTCGAGAGGATCGGCTACATCGGCGTCACCGGTGCCGACGATGTCTTCGTCGCCGATCCCCGGGCGCTGCGTCGCGCCAGGGTGGAGCATTCGGCCGTAGTAAGGATCCTGACCGGGTCGGCGGTGCGGGATTGGGGCGTGGATCATACCCGGGAGGCTTTCCTGCCCTACAACGGCGCAAGCCTCCTCGATCTCTCCCGGCTACCGGTTCAAGCCAAGCGGCTGTGGCCTTACCGGACAACTCTCGCCGCACGACAAATCCCTGGAACCTCCACCGGGTCCGGCCGCGCCTGGTACTCGTGGACGCAACATTTCCCGGTCTCCCCAGGCAAAGCGGCCGTGGCCTACGCGTGGGTGGCTACACATCCGCACTTCGCGCTGCTCGATCCGGATCTCGTCCCTCTCCAGTCGGCGCCAGTCATCGTGTTCCCCGAAGGGACAGATCAAGCACGCATCTTTGACGTCCTCGGCGTGCTGAACAGTTCGTGTGCCGCGTTCTGGCTTAGGTCGACCGGGATGACCAAGGGTGGGGGCAGCGACGTCCAATTCGCGGACGAGGTATGGACCACAGCCTTGGAGATCGCGGGGACACGGTTACTCGAATTCCCGCTGCCGGCCGACTGCCGCATCCCGCTCTCGAGGGAAATGGACGAACTCGCCCGGCAGTTCGCCTCGGCCCATCCATCGGCAGTTGTCGAGGATGCACGCCCTTCGGAACGGCTGCTGGAGATGGCGCGAGCCTACCGAGAGGGAGCGCGAGCGCGAATGATCGCGCTCCAGGAGGAGATCGACTGGCACGTGTACAGGCTCTACGGGATCCTCTCCGAGGATCTGAGCGCGCCGGAAGGGACAGTACCCGGTGTAAACCTCGGCGAGCGGGCCTTTGAGATCGTGCTCGCCCGCAAGATCGCAGCCGGTGAATCGTCCAGTTCGTGGTTCGTCCGGCACGGCTCGAGACCCATCACCGAGGTTCCGGCGCATTGGCCGGAGGCGTACCGGCGAGTCGTCCAACACCGTATCGACGCGATCGAGAGCTCGCGCGCCGTCAATGAGCTCGAACAGCCGGCGTACAAGCGCCGCTGGCATATGGGCGGCTGGGATGCGCTTGAAGCCAAGGCCTTAAGATCCTGGCTGCTCGAGCGCATGGAAGATCAAGACCTGTGGTTCGAGCGCGATGAACCGCGACTACGCACGCTTTCACAGCTCATTGAATACTTGAGTCACAACTCCGACTTCGTCGCCGTCGCCGCTCTTTACGCCCCACATGCGGAACTCGCTGAGGTCGTCTCCGACCTCCTCGAGGAGGAACACGTCCCGCACGTGTCCGCACTACGCTACAAGGCGTCCGGACTGAGCAAGCACACAGTCTGGGAGGGCGTCTGGGAGCAGCAGCGCGCTGAGATCGGCGCTGGCGATGCCCCGACGAGGCGCGATCCGCGCGATGCCATTGCGGTGCCTCCGACTTACACCTCGGCCGACTTCGCAAAGCAGTCCTACTGGAGCCTGCGCGGGAAGTTCGACATGCCCAACGAGCGATTCATTTCCTACGGCACCGCGCTCGGCCCGCCCCCGGAAGTCTACGGCTGGGCCGGTTGGGACCACTGGCAACAGGCCCACGCCCTGACCGCGTACATCTCCCGAGGGCCGGTCGAGCGTGACGAGATCGTCCCGATGCTCGCCGGAGCGCTCGAGCTTCAACCATGGCTCGACCAATGGCACGGCGAGTTCGACCCCGTATCAGGCGCGAAACCGGCGGACCTTGTCCGCGGCTTCGTCGACGACATGAAGGCCGCGTACGGTCTGACCGACGAAGAGCTACGCGGCTGGCGTCCGCCACCGCCGCGCAGAGGACGACCACCGAAGAAGTCGGCGAAATAAGCGTCTGGATGGAAGTGCGTGACCTGAACGCTTCGGCGCCTACGCCGGTACGCGACGGGTGTCGGTGGTTGCCTGCTCGACGTTGCAGATCAGTGGTCGCTTTCCCAGCGTACTGGCTCGGCTAGGACCGCAGACGCACCCGCAGTGTCCGCCAGGCGGGCGGACAGGACCATGCGAGCGAGGTCGTCCGGCAGGGCGGCGGAGAACTTCAGGCCGCGGATCGCGCGGTCGTCGGGCGTCGGCAGTTTCGGCAGGGAGGCGCGCGCAGCGACCAATGCCTCGTGCCAGGCGGCTGGGGACAGATCGTCGGCGAGTTGGAGAGATTGATCCGTAGGCGTCGAATCGACACTGAGCACCTCCGGGGCGACGTCTCGCATGATCGCGGAAAGCGTCAGGTTGACGCGGAAGCCACCCCAGGTCCACCATCGCGGCCCGTCGTCCGTTCGCGCCACGACCGTGCCTCCGGGAAAGACATGGCCTGCACGGTCCGCACGGATATCGATCAACGCTGCGACAGCCCGGCGGGTGAGCTTGACCGGCGGGTTGTCCGCCACGACGACATCACGCATCGCACGAGTCAGCGACATAGACAAACCCGCTGCCAAACCGCCGGAAGCCCATTTGGCGCGGCCGCCGGCTTCGACGGCCTCGACGTAGCAGCGGCGCTGGGCGAAGTCGATGTGGGTGACCTGCCAGCTGCGGCCGGCCAGCAGCAGCCGTCGCGGCTGGTCGGTCTGCTCGGTGAGCAGCGCAGGGTCGACTTGGCCGAGCTCCGTGCGGCCGGCGAAGACGGTGAACTGTGGCGGGGCGGTGAACGACGCGGTCAGCTCCATGAAATGGCGGCGGCCGAAGTGCTTCTCCGCCTCAGCGCCGATGAACAGCCGGCCGCCGTCGGCATCGACGAAGCCGGCCCGCCTGAGGTAGTCGAGAATCGGCTGCGCGCTCACGTCGAAGGGTGGCAGGCCGTTCCACTCCAGCTGCCACAGCCGGTCGCCGACCGTACCGTGTTGCAGGCAGCAGGCCAGCAATTGCTGCGCGACCAGGTGCAACGGCGCGGGCGGCGGGACGACGGGCTCGACCCAACCCTGGCCCCAGAGCAGTAGCAGCCCGGCCGCACGCAGCAGAGCATCGTCGGTGGTGGCCAGGAAAAGACAGTTGCGGACGGCACCCGGACGTCGGCCCGTCCGACCGAGCCGCTGCAAAAACGACGCGACCGTGCCAGGCGCGTCAATCTGGATGACGCGGTCGAGGTCGCCCACGTCAATACCCAGTTCGAGCGTGGACGTGGCCACGATGACGCAGTCCCGGGCGTCGGCGAACGCCGCCTCGCTGCGCCGTCGCTCGTCGGCGGAGAGCGAGGCGTGGGAAAGGAAAGTCGTCACCTCACGAGCGCGCAGCGCCTCGCCGAGTTGCTCGACCTGACGGCGCGAATCACAGAACACCAGCCGCTTCTCGCCCTTGTGCAGGCTGCTGATGACGAGCGCCGCGTTCTCGACGGAGCCGACGTAATCGAGTTCGATGTCGCCGGGTGGCGCACCTGCCGAACCGCGGAAGCCGGGGCTCGCGGCGGGACCGGGCAAGTCCGGGGCGATGACCGAGCCCGGCCTGATTCCCGCTCCGGAGCCCTGCAACCAGTGCAGCAGTTCGTTCGGATTGCCGACCGTCGCCGACAGGCCGATGCGCTGGATCGGCCGGCCGACGATCCGCGACAGCCTCTCCAGCAGGGCAAGCAGATGCCAGCCGCGATCGTCGCCGGCGAAAGCGTGTACCTCGTCGACGACGACCGCGTATACGTTCCCGAACAACGCTCGGTGGTCGACATTGACCGACACCAGCATCGCTTCGAGCGACTCCGGCGTGGTCAGCAGTACGTCAGGGGCCTCGCGCAGCATCGCGCGGCGGGCTCCGGCTCCGATATCGCCGTGCCAGAGCGCGGCACGGCGGCCGATCCATCCCGCATATGTACCGATGCGGGCTTCGAGGTTGTTAAGCAGCGCCTTGATCGGGCAAAGGTAGAGGATGCTCGCGCCACGCCGCTGCCCGGTCTCCATCGCCGACAGCAGCGGGAAGCACGCCGCCTCCGTCTTCCCACCCGCGGTCGGCGCGAGCAGTACCGCGTCTCGGCCGGCTAAGAGCGGTTCGATCGCAGCTTCCTGGAGCGGACGCAAAGCGCGCCACCCCAGCGTGTTGACGATGTGGTGGGCGATGACCGGGTTCAGCGCGGCGAAAGCATCACCGGCCGCGGCCGGCTCGCCGGTCACGGCAGGTCCAGCGCGATTTCATCCGCGGACGACGCGGGGACGGCCGCGTTGCGCTCGACGTCGGTCAGCTCCGTTGCCGCGACGGTCAGCCGGTAATGCGCACGCGGGTCGAAGTTCTCGAACTCGTCGACGCGGTCGAGCACGTCGCCGACGAGTTTGCGCAGGAACAGCCGCGGCGCGATGCCGACCTGGCCGCCGAGCCCACCCGTGACCGCCGCTGCAAGCGTGTCGATGTACCGGTCATCGACATGCGCTGCGATTCGCTGAGGGTTGCGGGCGCCTTGCGTGTAGAGGTCGCGGACTCGCCGCCCGAGTTCCCCGAGACGTTCGAGGTCGAACCCGGCCAGCCGCAGCTGCACCGCACGTGGGGAGTCGAACCGTGGCTCCGTGGTGAAGTCGGTGGCCAGCCGCTGCGCCAGCGGGGGCAGCCGCTGCGCTCCCTGCTGCCCGTCGAAGAAGGCAGGCGTTCCGGTGATCACCAGGAACAGGCCGGGGAAGCGGCCCGCGTCGATCTCGTCGAGCAGCTGGCGCAGGGCATTGAGTCCTTTCTCGCGGACATCGGTGCGTACGCGCTGAAGTGTCTCGATTTCGTCGAGCACCACCAGCAGACCGGGATGTCCGCATTCGCGCAGCACGATGAGGAGCCCGCGCAGGAAACCGAGGGCGGCAGTGTGGTCGATCTCGCCGCGCAAGCCGGCGGCGCGTTTCGCGCCGGCCGCCACGGAGGGCTGACCGCCGACCCACGCGATCAACGCCTCCGAAGTCGCGGAGTTCCCGGTGAGCCGTGCGGCCCGGTAGCCGCGAAGTGCGGCGGCGAACGCCGGGGCGGCGAGTGAGACCTCGGCCAACCGCTGTTCCAGCAGGCCGTCCACCGCCGCCGAGAGCAGCGTCGGATCTCCGGATACCTCGGGGTCCGCTGCGGCGTCTTCTTCCAGCGTGTAGAACCAGGCATCGATAATCGATCGCAGCGCGCTGGGCTGATGCGTGGCCGTGGCAAGGTGCTCGGTGAGCCGCCGGTAGACGGTTTCCAGGCGGTGCAGCGGCGTCTCGGTCTCCGAGATCTGGATCTCGGCCGTGGCCAGGCCGACCTTCTTCGCCCGCTCGGCGAGCCAGCGGGCGAAGAAGGTTTTGCCACTGCCGTACTCACCGCGGATCGCATGGAAGGCCGCGCCGCCCCGCGCAACCGAGGCGAGCTCGTCATCGAGTGCTGATGCGAACCGGTCGAGCCCGACGGCGAAAAGGTCGAGCCCGGTCTCCGGCACGGTTCCACGACGCAGCGCATCGACGACCTGCCGCCTGCGCGCCGAGCTGACTGGCGCAGCCGGCCTTGTCGTCACCGTGCCTCCCGGGAACTTCGATCGGCTTTCAGCTTAGGATCGGTCAAGGTCGAACTGCTCGTCGAGCAGATCGCGATCCAGCCGGATCGTGCGACCGGAGTCGATCCTGGAGAGCACCGGATACTGGTCGATGTTCAACAGGCGCTCCAGGTTCGCGAGGAAACCGTCGAAGGATGTGCCGGAACGGCCGACAACCTGCGCCAGGACCGAGGCCGGGAGGGTGCGGTCTCCGGCCACCAGCGCGTCGATGGCCGCGACGACCTCGGCGTCCTTCATCTTGAGCACGAACCGCTTCTGGCTCAGGTAGGTCCCGCTTGCCACGACCTGTGCGCCCAGGGTTTCTCCGGCTCCCTGACCGCCCGCCGTGGCCTCGGCCGACTCGCCGAGCGCCTCGTCGACCGGGGCTTCGAGAGGGAAGAGCGCCTCCTCCTGGACCGGGGCCGCGCTCCGGCGCGACGCCGCCGTCCGCAGTGCCTCGGTTCCGCCGGTCGCGGGCACACCGGGGGCCGCAGGCTGAGCGGTCGGAGCGTTCCACCAATGCGGCGTCGTCTGCCACGGCTGTAGCGCCGTCCATCCTTTGGGCGTCGGCATACCCGCAGGCAGGAACACCAAAACGGGCACTGTCATCTCGGCCAGCGAAGCGCCGCCGTGGTAGCCGGCCCTCCGGGAGGTGTAGCGCACGTGCTCGGCCACGGCCGCGACGAGCGCGCCGCCGCAGTCCATGACGCGCGGGCCGGTCAGCAGAACTTCCTCAACCGAGGTCGGCTCTCCGTCCGCGGAACGGTAACGCTGGTTCTTGTCCGTGCTCGACGTGCGCCAGGGCAGCGTGGTCGCGGCGGAGCGGTCGAGAACATGGCCGTGGTCGGAGACCAGAAGGACCGGGCGGTCGTAGCTGCGTGCGGCGTCCAGCAGCGACTCGAAGTGGGTGACGTGTTCGATCGCCCACTGGGTGAGGTCGCCGCGCCCGCCCTTGTCCAAGGCGTCATCCACGTCATTGAGGACGACGCCGACCGCTGCCTCCCCGGCCAGAGCCGAAGTCAGTTCCGGGTTCAGTCGGCCTCCGGCCAGTTCGTCGGCGATCTCCCGCTTGTGGAACAGCCGCGCGGCCGAGCCGGAGCGTTGCCGCCAGAATGCCGCGAACCCTTCTTTCTCCTCGTGCTGGCCCCCGGCCCGTCGAGACCCGCTCAGCAACGATGTGCGGCTGAACGTGGTGACCGAGGGGATGGCCACGGCCGCGGCCATCCGCACCGGCCGCTGTGACTGCCCGGCCGCGGTCTGCGAGAGCGGCGGCACCGACATTGTCACCTCGGTCCACACGTTGCGTCGAGTCAGCCGCTCGCCGAACTCAGCCGCGACCGCGCTGGACATTCCGTCGAGCACCAGGATCAGCGGCGGCCGGCCGGTTGCTGCGGCCAGCGGCACGGCGACTGCGGCGAGCACGTCCTCGACGAGCAGACCCGTCGAGGAGCTCGGCGTGTCCGCGGATGCGGCCCAGGCGGAGAGGGCGGACGCGAAGCGCTGGTCCAACAGTCCGCGGCTGGCCCGCACATGCTCGTGCACGGCGCGGTACGCGGCCGCAACCCGCTCGGCGGTGATCGCGTCTGTCCCCGGCTCGGGATCACCGTGATACAACGTATTGAGAGCGCGGTCGACCCAGCCGAGGACCGCCAGATGGTGGCCGAGCCAACCGGGCACCGTCGCCGGTTCCAGCTCGTCGGCCGAAGCGTGGAGCCAACGCGCCAACCGCAGCGCCATCTCGGCGACGGCGAGGCGGTCCGCGAAGAGCGCCGCGAGCCGATGTGCCGCTAGAGCCTGGAACGCATCTTGCGCCCGGTCCAGAGTCTCGGCGGAGCGGATACGCTGATCAGCCGTCAGCGCGGCGGCGAAGGACTCCAGCCGCGTGCTGAAGCCGGCCGGAAGAGTCTGGCTGGCCGCGAACGCGGTCTGCAACGGCGGATAGCCGACTGCCAGCGCTTCGGCCCGGTTTACGACGTCGAGCACCCGGGTGCGATGCTCACGAGCGCGGTCGCCGCCGCCCTCGGTCGCCGCGATCCAGCGTTGCACGGTCCCTTCGACGGCTCGGGCGAAAGTGCTCAGAGCGGTGACGGAGGGACCGCCGGGACCGAACAGCGCGCCGAGCAGCAGGAGCGCGTCACTCGCACCGGCCGATCCGCGCTGAGTGTCCAGCGCCGTACACAGCAGACCCAACGCGACGGCGTCGCGGGCCCTGCCGAGTTCGGCCAGTTGGAGTACGATCACCGCGACCTGGCCGGTAGTCTCGGCCAGCCACGCCGTGATCCCCTCGCGCTCGGCGTCAGGCAGCGCGGCGAAACGGTCGGGGCCGGCGCCGCGCGACCAGTCCAGCACCGCGCTCGCGTCCGGCGCAGTGCCGCCGGAGTCCACGAAGCCGAGGCCGAGGCGCACCGCGAGCAGCGCGGCGACGGCGCCGTCTCTCGTGAGCAGCGAGCCGCGCACGGCCAGCTGCGACGCCGCCTTCCAGCCCTCGGTGGGTTCAGCGGCCAGCAGCGCGTCGAGCAGCCAGCCGTCCCGCGCGAGACGCCAGTCCAGCTCCCTGGCTCCGAACTGTTCGCACACGAGCTCGGCCGGATTCATCGCGATGGTGCCCATACGCGCGGCGAACGCCCGAAGGCTCAGGCCGATCTCCTGCGCGGCGAGCGTGCTCGTGATCACCAGCACCCGTGACGCACCGTCAGGCGCGCGCTCGCCTTCTGACTGGAAGGACTCCCAGGCGTCCGCGACAGCCAGCACGCTAGAGCAGGCCGTTACCGTGACTACGTACCTGGTTTCGCCCACTTGGACGCGGAACCTGGCCGGCCCCTGCGCCGACGCGTACTGCGCGTACACTAGGAGCAGGCGGCTCGCCTTGCGTCCCAGTTCCCTGCGCACCAGCGACTCCAGCATTCCGCGGCTGACCCGCGGAGCCGAGGCGGCCGCCACCGAAGCGGCCTCGCCGACCGCCATCAGGACCCGCTCTCGGTCTGCACGGCGGGCTCGGTCCCGGCCGCTGCGCCGACAGGCTGCCAGGACAGTTCGATCGGTACTCCGGGATGCGTGGCGGCGTAGTCGCGGGCCTGCGCTAGCAGTAGCCCGACCGCCGACTCCAATTCGCTGGCCACCGAGCCGGATTCGCCGACGCGAGGGCCGACCACGATGCGGCGCGGACTCGCGCTCGCGGCGACGGCTCGCGGTCGGTCGGCTGCGCCCGGCCCGCTCGGCGCGTCGGTCAAGCTGATCTGACCCGCGCTGATCGGCCCGGCGCCGGTCCCCTGCGTCTCATCGCGCCCAAGCGACGAGGACGCCGATGCGGCCGAGGACGTCGACGTCTCCGGATCTGCCGCCGGCCCGACCTGCCCGATCGCCACCGCCGCGCGGCGCTGCGCCTCGGTTAGCAGCGTCACCCCGCGGTTGCCGACCTCAACCAAGGTCTCGGGCAGCGACCGCGTGAATTCGTCGCCCGCGGCCGCGAGCCGCAGGCGCTCGATGAGCGATCTGGACTGCTCACCGAGGTCGTCGGCACGCTTGGCCATGTCGTGCACGGACTCGATGATCGTCCAGTTCGTGCGATCCAGCGCGTCGAGCACCGGTCCGGCCGAGCTGATGGTCTTGGAGGTAACCGAATCCGTGCACGAATACCGCAGCGCGGCGAGTTCGCGCACCAATGCCGTGTCGCCCTCGTGCCGGGTGAGCCGGGCCAGCAGATCGGCGGCCTCGTGTACCGCGACGACGCGCGCGCTGTCCGCCGTCAGGCCGAGCAGCCGCGCGTGGGTTTCGGCGGCGAGCGAGTCGCGCAGCACGTTGACCATGGGCTCGGCGGCTCTCGCCTTCGCGCGTACGTCCTTGGCGAGTTGCGCGGTGTTGCGCGCGTTGCGTACGGGAGCGACCTTGCTGCCGAACAGCGCCCCGCCACGCGCGAGAGCGGCGGAGAACTCCTGCTCCGTCGGCAGTTCCTGGGTACGCAGGGCGTAACCGGCGTCGATCTTGTCGAATTCCGGCGGTTCGATCATCGGCGTCTGCCGGTACAGCCAGGTCTTGTCGGCGACCAGCGCGTAACAGGCGATGATCATGTTGCGGACGTTGCGGTCGAGCCCGGTGTACCCCAGTTCCTCGATCCACTGGCGGATCTGTTCCACCTTCAGATCCGAGGGCGGGTCCACGCCGGCCTTCGCGGCCTGCTGGTCGATCCGCCTGCGCCAGTCGGCGGAGACGATCAGCGGGCCGTCGTGCACCTCGCCGAGTTGGAGGCCGTGCACGACCCGTTTGGCGAGCGGAAGCTTCCCGCTCTCCACGACGGTGCGCATGCTGCCGTCCTCGACCGCCTGCGCGATCAACGCGTACACGGTCTTGAGATCCCGCAGCGTCACCAGGTCGCCTTTGCCGGCCGGATCGAGGTTCAGGTGCTGGGGGTACATCCGGCCGTACAAGTCGTCGGCCAGTCTCAGCATCGCCGACTCGAAGCCTTCCGACCTGCGTAGCGGCTTGAGCCGGTGATCGGGAAGCAGGGAGTAGACGTGCGCGCCGTCGGCGAGCTGCGCGCCGAGGTTCGACTCCTCGGCGTTTCTGATCCCGTAGGCCTGCTCGATCACGTCGCCCAACTGCTGGCTGAGGCTGGACGCGTTGCCCGTCAGCTGCGTGCGGATGCGCAGCCGGTCCTCCATCGACAGGTGGGCGGCCACCTCGTCGAGCCGGTCGCCCTTGAGCAGCGCCTCGATCCGCAGCAGGCGGCCGAGGTCATTGGTGACGCCGACCGACAGGAAGTGCGGCAGCCATACGACGGTCGGCGCCTGGAAGCCCTCGCGGCGCAGTTCGTCGACGCGCAGCAGGTCCTCGATGGGACCGTGGTCGTGGTCGTCGAAGGGGTAGTCGATGACGATCTTCACGTTGCCGGTGGTGACCGGCTCGAACTGGCTGCGGGCGATCGCCTGCGGATCGCGGACGTTGGCGAAGAGGAACTCGACGGTTCGCTTCGTGCCCTGCCATACGATGGCGCGCTCGTCGGTGGCGGCGATGTCGTCGCTGATCCGCAGCGCCTTCCACAGCGTCTTCTTGATCCAGATGCGCCGGGCCCCGGGCTTGTCGTCGTCGTCGCAGGCGGCGAGGAGCGGCTCGACGTCCAGGTCGGAGACGTGCACGGTGAAGACCGGGTTGGCCGGATCGCCGTCCGAGCGGATCTCCCCGAAGCCGGCGGTCAGCCGGCGGATCCGCTCCACCGCGGTCGCGCCCGCGGTCGCGACCCGGGAACGCAGAGCGCCGTAGTTGAGCGCGGCCAGCTTCGGCCCGGTGAGCCGCTGCAGGGCCGGGACGTCCGGCGCGAGCGCGGAGAGAAGCAGGGTCTTGACGAGCAGGTCATCCTGGACGAATCGCGCGTCGCTCTCCGAGCCGTAACGCTCCGCCAGGTTCTTGCGGATCCGGCCGTAGAGTTGCTGCGCATGTTCGGCCTGAGCCTTGAGGTGGTCGGTGAACGCGGCGCCGGTCCGCTCGGTCAGCACGTCCCACAGATGACCGAGCGGGATCGGCCTGCCGATCTCCGTGTCCGCGTTGCGGCGCAGCAGTTCGTGTACGAGCTTGAGTCCGGTGCGCTCGCGCTGGAGTGCGCCGGAGAGCGCGACGAGGACGTTGAGCAGTGCCGGGGTGAGCGGGTAGACGGTGCGGAAGTCGGCCCAGTCGGCGCGGGTAGCGCCGTGCGCGTCGAGGAGGGTGTCACGGTCCTGGGCGTTCGCGGACTCGACGGACTCGAACGCGCCGTCGAGTGCGACATCGGCACCGGGCAGGCGTCGCAGGACGCGTTCCTTGATGATCGCCGGGAGGTTGCGGTCCTCCAGGTTGATCACGTCGAAGCGCTCGGCGAGGTAGTTGACCTGGTACTCCAGGTTCTTCACATCGGCGCCGACGATGTCCTCGCCGATCAGCGTGGACAGGTTGCGCTGCCGGGAGACGAACGCGACGATCGGCACGGGCCGGTCGCTGTTGCCGGACTCGATCAGCTTGACCAGTTCCTGCACCTGCGTGTTGACGAAGGTCTTGTCGGCCATGTGCGCCTGAAGCCAGAGGATCAGCTCGTCGAGGAAGAGAATCAGGCCGTCGCAGCGCAGCGACTTCGCGTGGTGCGAGACGACGGACAGACCCTCTTCGAGCGGGACGAAACCGCCGGACGCGCCGTGCATCGCCGTCTTGTATGAGCCGAGCGGCCCGTCGAGCAGGGCTGCGACGAGGCGCTTGCGGCGCGGATCGCCGGGCGCTGCGGCGAACGCGGCGTCGAGCGCGGCCGTGTTCCACGTGTTCGTGTCGTCGTCGGCACCGGTGGCTCCGGTGGAACGGCCTTCCTTTCCGCGCATGGGCGCGAGGTCTTCATCGTCGTGCACGGTAACGGGCACGACAGCGGACGCATTCGTCCCCTGAGACATCGGATCGAGCCGGCCGGCAGCCAGCCACGCGGCGAACTGTGCGTCGCCCGCGAGGAACGCGCGCTGCTTCCGTGCGTCCGCGAGCAATGACTCGTCCCGGTACACGGCCGGGGTCGGCGCCTCCGGGCGCTGCCGTGACACCTCCTTGACATAGCCGCCGAGCAGAGCCGACGTGATATCGGTCGAACCGACCAGGTGGTAGGGCACCATCAGGAACCGGCGGCCGCGCAGCCAGGAGTCGTGCTCCGCGATGACGGGCTGAAGGCCCGGCTTGGCGCGCGCGGACGGCTCGTTGTTGAGGATCGCGTGCAGAACCGTCAGGAAGTGCGACTTACCGGCGCCGAACGAGCCGTGCAGGTAGGCGGCGTGCGAAGCCTGTCGGGTGACCGAGGTCTTGATGAGGGCGAGCGCTTGGCGGAATGCGTCGCGCAGTTGGTCGGTGACCACGTAGTCGGCGACCATGGCGTCGGTGTCGACGAAGCCGCCGGTCAGCTCCACCTTGAAGTCGCCGGCGTGGACGGAGTCCTTGATCTCCAGGACGTCGCGCAGCGTCTTCGCCTGCGACGTGCCTGATGCCGACGCACCCGAGGCGGCCGTCCCGCTCACTGTCCCACTCCAAACCGGGCGCGCTGTTCGCTGAGAAATGCGTCGAAATCCTCGGCCGGGACGCCCTCCCACTCGGGATCGTACTCGCCGTGCCATTGCTTGATCCACGGCAGGATTTCGGCGAGGCCGGAGAGCAGAGGGCTGATTTTATCCGTGGCCCAGGCGAGTTGGGCCGCACGGTCGTTGACGAGGTTGACCAGCGCCTGGCCCTGATCCCGGCGGTTCCAGCCGGCCCAGCCGAGCAGCAGCGCCGGATCGGCGTCGGGTGACGCGCCGGGGTAGCCGATGAACCGTTCTTTCGGCACGTCGAGCTTGCCCCGATGAGACCAGAAACTCTGCTTGGCGAAGTCTGCCGAGGTGTATTTCGGCGGCACGGGAATGTCGAGTCGCTGCCCGGTGCGGTCCTCCGAGCGCTGAAGCTCCCAGGTCTCCTCCCACTGCGCCCGCTTGCGCAGGCCAGACTCCTTGTAGCGGAGAGCGGCAAGGTAGGGGACGTACTCGGTGTCGAGGATGTCGCCGAGCACGCGCTCAAGCGGCAGGTCCAGGTTGCCGAGGTGACGAGCGTAGAGGGCGGCCACGGAGGTGAAGTCGTCGTCCCCGCGCAGACGATCAGCGAGCTGATTGACGGTGAGCGGACGCGGCTGCCGGACGCCGTCGCGCATCGCGTACCAGAGGTCTGATGACTCGGTGCGGTCGAGAAGCCACGTGCGCAGGGCGTCGGCTTCCTTCTTGCCCCAGGGGACGGTCGCCCAGCGGCGCTTACATTCGGGCCGCTCGATCAAGGCGAGATCCTTGCGGGACTCGATCAGTGCAATGCGAGCCTCGACGATGGCCCGGTACTCGGCAGACCAGTGAGCGGGCAATTCGGTGATCGGCGTGGAGCCATGCCGGGCGAACCACTGCGTGCTGACCTCGTCACCCGCCATCTTGCGCGCGAGGACGATCTCGAACGCCCGCTCGCCGAGTTTGAGTCCTGGCACGTCTTCGAGCTTTGCGACGGTCGTGGCGCCGACCTCTTTGGACGTCAGGAGCTTGTACGAGCCATAGACGACCCAGTCAAGCTCCTCCTGAAGCGCAATCATGCGCGCACGGATTCGATCGTGCTCGACGTGGGCATCGTCGAGCGTCAGTCGCGTCGGTAGTCCGGCGGCACACACGCTCGACGGCTCCACACTCGCGAGCCGCTGCGCCAACTGGTCAAGTTCACGCCCGTACTCAAGCGGCAACTCCCCTGGTAGCGGAAATTGACTGATCTTAGTACCGTTGAATGCGAAGAACCTCTCCCAGTCATCGCTCGTAAAGCCACCACCTTCGCCACGGATGCCTTTGTCATGGCAAACTTGCTTCAGCCAGAAGCACGCAGTCGAGGAGTTGAGTACGCCGAGCAACGCCAGGTGCTGATCCTCGCTTGCTCCCTCCGGCAACTTGATCACCGGTGCAGTTTGCTTAAACACCTTCCCGCCACGATCGAGCACGAAGTGGTTATGTGTCGCCACCTCCGCAAACGCGATCGACAGCGGCGTCACATATGCAGACGGCGTGTGCTGCATGTATTCCCACCAGGAAAGCCCGGCATCAGCCATAGCACCTTGGAATGTCCGGCGCTCAGCAAGCAACGTTCTCCAAGGCCATAGCTCAGCTTCAAACCGTGGTACGTCAAGTCCGGAGTAATAGGGATACCAGACCAGCGTATCCGGACGCTCGCTCCAGTCACGCACGACATCGCCCATGAGAAACGGCACAAGTGCCTCGCGACTAGACACAGTTCGCAGAGATGGCCGCATCGGCCGCATATATGCCTCGTCCGCACCAGCTCGGATGCTGCGCCCTACCGGCGAATCGATAACCGTAGAGAGTCGCTGCCTCCCGCTCTCAATATCGGCCAAGACCTCGCCAGCACCGCCGCCACCAACGGACCACGGATGCACTGTGAAGCGTTCGCGGGGCGAGTCCTCGACCGAGATCCACTCGGACTCGTTTCCCGCTTTGCCAACCTGCTCGACGATCGCGGTCCACACCAAGCCCTTGGCCGGGTCCTGCGGTGCGCCGGGTTCGCCTCGGACGCCGAGCACGGCCCGGATCGGCTTCTGATTCTCGGGCATGTGGTTGCGGCCGACGAGGATCACCGTTGGCGTACCGTGCCCCGGAATATACGCGCCCGAGGTGTCGATGATGTGCGAGAGTTCGATCTGCTTCGCGAAGTAGTTCTCGATGAGCGGTTTGCCGAACTCCCGCTTCATGAACGAGTTCGCCGTGATCTGGCCGACGTGCCCAGACCCCTGCCGTAGTCCGCCACCCTGGATCGCCAGCTGGAACAGGCGCTGCGCGAAGGGCGCGGCCAGCGAGTACGTGCCCTTGCAGACCTCAGCGTACGCATTCCGGTAGTTCGCGTTCTCGGCCTTGTCCTTGACCGTGATGTACGGCGGGTTGGCGACCACGACGTGATACGTGCCACACGTCAGCAGGTCGAAGTCGCGGATGAACTCGGCCGCGTCCTCTGTCGAGTAGCTGAACGTCCGCTCGGTCGCCTCGCCATTTACGTCGAACAGGCTGTCCTGCTCGCCCGCGCTGTCCTTGCCGTGCAGCAGCGAGTCACCGACCGCGACGATCGGCCGGAAGCCGTGATCCTCGGACAGCTTCGTCGCGCCGGCCGCCTTCAGCGCCGCGATGTGCAGCCGGAATCTGGCGATCGCCACGGCGAACGGGTTCTTGTCGCAGCCGTGCACGCTGCCGAGCGCGCGGCGGATCAGCTCGGCGCGATCGGTGCCCGGCTCGGCCTCCTGCCACTTCATCAGCAGCCTGTGGAACAGGCCGAGCAGGAAGTGTCCCGATCCGCAGGCCGGATCGATCGTCCGCAGGCCTTCAAGCCCGAACTCCTCGACTGCCGGCTCCAGCGCCAGATCGAGGATGAACTCCTCGACGAACTCGGGGGTCTGCAGCAGCGTGTACGTCTTGCGCGCGTACTCGGACAGCTCCTGGTACAGGTCGCCCAGGAAGCGCGTGTCGAGCAGTGCGCCGCCGCTATCGCCGCCAATGCCGTCGTCGCCATCACCGACGTCTACTGCGGCGCGACCCTCCACGTCGACAACGCCGCCACCCGCCGAGACGAAGGTGTGCACTACCTCGCCGTCCGGCCCGCGCCGCCGCCAGAACTTGATCAGCGCTGTCGCCGCCTCGAACGACGGGGTCAGCTGCCACAGCGGGTTGTGCGCACGGTTGAACAGCTCACCGGCCGCGTCCGACTGCGCGGAGAAGTGGTCGAACGCCGCGATGAGCCAGTCACGGTCGTTCTTCTTCGGGTTCTCCTTGAAAAAGTGGTCGTGCCGGTCCTCGGCGTCCGCCGCCCGCTTCCCCGGACCCGCCAGGAACGGCCAGTCGATCAGCTCGTTGTCCTCAGCGAAGCGCACGAACACACAGCCGAGCACCCAGGCCACCGCCGCCTGCGCGACCTGTCCCTCCAGCCAGGACTCGTACGTCGCCGCCGTCCGCTGCGCGTTGAACGCGTCCCGATGCTCCTCTCGCAGCCGCGCCTCGTTGCGCGCGCCCTCCTCGCCGCCGGCCTTCGCCGACGCGCGCGCCCGCAGGTCTCGCTCGAGTCCGGCGACCTGTCCGCGCAGGTCCGTGAGCAGGTCCGATATGTCGCCCTTTTTCGCTCCACGCCCGCTCACAGCCCGCTCCGTTCCACGTCTCGCGCCCGACTGTATTCGAAGGCTGAGCCGTTTCGCTAGGCGGAGTGGAGTTCGGTGACTGCCGCACTGCCCAGCACGATCCACTCACCATCCGGGATGACCGTCTCGACGAGCCGTCCGTCCAGCGTCGGGCTGCTCCTGGCGCTCTCCGCCGGGCACACCAGCCACAGGCCGTGCGGCGTTTCACTCGCTCGACGTGCGCTCTGCTGGAAGCCGGTCAACAGCCCACGTCCGGCGATGTCCCAGTACCGGGCCAGCAACCCCGCGTTGTACAGCAGAAGGACAGCGCGCTCCCGCGGCGACGCGCGCTCCAGCCATTCGGCCCGAAGCCGAGCGGCGACCTCGATCACGTACTCGGCGTACGCGCGCGGCGCCTCGCTCTGGGCGTCCCGACCCCCGCTGACCCGCAGCCTCCCATCGACGCGCAGCACCTTCTCCCAGTCCTGGCCTTGTTCTGCCGCCAACCGGCGGAAACAGGACAGGAACTCGGCGTTACCGTTCACCGACATCAGTACCGGGAATCGCCGCTCGATCGCGGCGGCGAGGCCGGGTAGGTGCCGAACGCTCACGGTCAATGCCCGGAAGCCGCCGTCCGCGACGGCCTCGCCGAGTCGCTTGACGGCCGCCTCGGTCACCGCGCCGCTCGAGCTGCCTGCCGCACCCGCGCCCGCGCCGGCCATCGCGACCGCCGTGCCGGAGGCCAGGCCGGTGGACTGCGGCACCGACCGCTCCGGACCGCGGAACACCTGATTGGCGTAGTCGAAGCGCAGCGGGTAACCCGCCGCCTCAAGCGCCTCGCTCAGTTGGATGTGTGTCACATCGCCGAAGTCGAGCTCCGGGAAACGCACCCGCACCCGCACCAGCAGATCCGCGACCGTGACTCCCGGCTCGTACCCGACCCCGGCCGCCGCCTGCGAGATCCGCAGCGCCCGCTCTAGGCCCAGGTCTCGCGGGTAGAGGTCGGCGCGCGGGGAGGCGAGCGCGTTGCGCGAGGCCGCCGCTGTCAACGCCACCAGCCGGGTGTCGGACAGCGGGGACGCCGTCGGCCCGTCCGGCTCGCGCACCGCCCTCAGCAGTCCGCGGACCGCCTTCGGACCGGGCAGAGGCTCGCCGAGGACCGCGGTGTCGGCGCACTGGCCGAGCCGGACCGCGTATTCGATCAGCTCGTCCTTCGCAGGATGCACGACTGCGGACCCGGGAAGTGATTCGCAGGCGACGAATACGCCGGCGCCGCGCCGGGACTCGGTGTATCGGGGCTCGTTCTCCCCCGCCTCGACGAGCAGCGCCGCGCGGATGACTGCGAAGGCGTAGCGCAACGCCCGCCCGCGATCCTCGATCCGCGCACCGAAACGGGCGCGCAACTCGGAGGCGAGCTCGCGCACCGCCATGACCCGGCCCTGGCCGGCGAGGATCTCCGCGAGCTCATCGCGTACCCGCGCCATCCACTCGAGCCTCGCCCACTCCTGGACCGCGGCGCTCAGATACTGGTTGACCGACGCGGCCTGGGCAAGCCCCACCGCCCGGGCGGTGTCCGTCTGCGTCGGCCACTGCGTCGTCCAAACAGGGACGTCCGGAGCGGGGGTCGTGGCCGACGTGTCTGTCGGCTCCTTGGGAAGGCTCAGATAGGCGCGAATCGCCGGCACCTTCTTGTTCCCGGTGCGGCGCCTGACTGTGGCCTCGACCGCATGGATCAGCGCGGCGGCCATGGCGTCGACTGGCAGGCGTTCGGTGGCGACGGTCGTCGCGTCGGATTGCCGTGCGACGCCGTCCGGCCCGCTCGGCGCAGCTGCGGCGCCGCCTGCCTCTGCGGTCAGCTCGGCACCGGCTGCGGTGAACGCGGACGGCCTCCTGAACTTCCGTGCCCACTGCCGGTACCGCTGATTCAGCTCCCGCTTCGCCAGGGTGCCGGCGCCGCGCGCCCGGTTGATCCGGTACTGGGCCACACCCAGCAACTCGCCCACTGTGGCGGCGCCCAAGCTGTGCGCGACCTCGATCGCGGCCGGCGAAAGGCCCGCGGCGTCCAGCGGCGTCTGCGGTTCGGCCGCCTCGCTCGCCTGATTGCGCTGGGCCTCGAGATCCTGCACCGAGCCGGTGAGCCGCGGCTCGCTGCCCGCCGGGGCCGGCGGGGTGGCGCGCTCCGCGTCGATGAAGACCCGGTTCCAGGCCTCGAACATCTGCCGCGCGCTGTCGAAGCGGCGCTCCGCGTCCCGGTGGAGCGCGAGATTGAAGAACCCGGCCAGGCCTTCGCGCAACGGCTGGCTGAACAGCTCCGTGGCGATGCCCGGGACCTCGTCGTCGAGCGACTTCGGGTCGCTCGTCCCGTTGCCCCACACCGGCTTCTCGCCCGAGGCCATCTGATGCAGGGTCACCGCGACCGCGTATCGCTCGGCGTGCTCGTCGTAGCGCAGGCGGGATCGGGTACCGAGGAACGGGTCGAGGTACCCGCTGGTGCCCGACGTGATGTCCGAGCGCCGGGCCGCCGCCATCGAGAAGTCGAAGAGCAGCAGTTCGCGTTCGTCGTTGCGCGGAATCCGGTAGACCCCGAGGTTGTCCGGCTTGATGTCGCGGTGCAGCACCTCGTCGCGTTCCAGCACCAGCAGCGCCTGGAACAGGTTCGTGGCGAGGTTCTTGAGCCGCACATACGGCAGCCGGCCCTCCTCGCGCAGCTCTCGGGCCAGCGAGCGGTCTCCGGCGTACTGGATGTCGATGACGCAGTGGCCGCCCAATTCACGCGGGCCGTCAAGCAGCCGCACGATTTGGCCGCCGCCCACCTTGCGCAGCGCCTCGGCCTCGGCGAGCAGCCGGTCGCGAGCGTCGGTGTGGTTGAGCGCGACCTTCAGGACATGCTCGGTGACCTGCGCCTCGCCGTCGTCGGACTCGGTCAGCTTCTCGACCAGCAGCGCCCGCCCCGTCCCACCGGTGCCCAGCAGCTCCTTGACGCACAGATCCTCGCCGAGCCAGTCTCCCGGCCCGGCCTCCAGCGGATCTACGTACGCGGCGGCCTCGTATCCGGACGGTGCGGTCCGGGACCGACCCGCCTCCACCTCCTTCAGCAGCGCGAGGAACCCGTCCACGTCGGGAATCCGGTCGTCCACGTCGTGCCGGGTCGCGTCGTACACCAGCTGGTCAAGACCCGGGTCGAGCCCGTCCACCAGTGCCGCCGGGTGCAGCCCGCGTTCCGCCTCCAGCCGCTCGAGCAGCGCGCCCTTCGTCGCGGCCGGCGGCTGCCCTGTCAGGAGCAGATAGCCGACCGCGCCGAGACCGAATACGTCCATGCTCGCGGGGTCCGGGAATTCGGAGTTGAACTCGGGGGCCAGGTACAGCGCCGACTCGTCCCGCAGATGCGCGTCCGTGGCCTCGTCGCGACCCAGGGATCTGAGCCGGGTGGCGGCGCTGCCGTTCGAGAAGTCCCGCGCCGCCGTCTGCCAATCGACGATCCGAAGCACCGGCCTGCTGCCGTCGGGCCTCGCGGACACATAGACGGAGCGTGCCGCAAGCGCACGGTGGTAAAGCGAGTGCCGGTGGGCATACCGCAGAGCCTCGGCCAGCTGCCGCACCAGGCCGAGACGCGTCTCGAAGGACAACCGGTCGCCGAACGCCGCAATGAACTGGTCGAGACGCAGATCCGACTCATCGTGCCGGAACAGGATCGCCGGGCCCGAGCCGTGCTTTTTGATGTCGCGCGCCTCGTCGACGCCGCGGTGCCGCAATCCCTGTAGCAGGTAATACTCGCGTTCAGCGGCCCGCAGCACAGCGGTCTTGGTAGTCTCCTCGGCTTCCAGCTCAGTCAGGTAAATGCGTACCCGGCCGGTCTCCTCGATCGCGCCCTGCCGGGTGGCCAGCCTGTCCTCCCAGGTCGGGCCCTGGTCCAGCGGCTTTCCCGCCAGTCTCCAGTCGTCGCCGTACTTGAGATGCGCCTGCGGCGCGGAGACGCCGATGGCGTCGAACAGGCGCGGCAGGTGTGCGGTGAATTCCTCGTCGATCCGGTCGCCGACACGCGCCGGCGGCCTGCTGAGCAGGTTCGCCCAGATCCCCGGCAGGCCGGTCGACCGGTCGTCGCGGCCATAGACCTTCGGCCGCTCCCCCTCGTCGAGCTCAGACACCAGGTCCGCATCGGACAGGAACACCGCCGGCTCGATCCGCGGCATCGTGATGCGCAGGCCGAGGTCGGACGCGGCACGCTTCAGCCGGTCCTTCAGGTCCTTCGACTTCACATCGACGGAATGCAGCGGATTGCGCAGATACAGGGTTCGCGCCCGGCGGTCGGAGCCGAGCACGTGGAAAGTCCAGTCAGAACCGCGATTGGTCAGGCGCCCCGGGTGTCCCTTGAGCTCGATCAGATAGAGGCCGCCAGGCATTGCGATAAACAGATCGCATTCACTGACCCGCCCGCTGAACGCCGTGAACGTGAACAGTGTGACCGCGCGATGCGGGGGCTGGTCCGGCATCAGGCCACGGACGTAGTCGAGCCCGTCCTGCTCCCACGGATACGGGCTCGGGCCGATCTGCGCCCAGCGGCGGTTGAGCCGATCCTGAAAACCGCCGCCCACCGGTCGGCCGCGACTTCGTCCGTCTCGCCCGGGAGACAATCGCCCTAACCTCCTGCTACCGCGATTCCTGGCCGTCCGTCCCCGTAAAGTCGGCTAAAACCAGCCACCCCGGACCCAGCGTGACCCCGCTCCGCGCGCAGCCGGCACACCCGATTGCCGACGAGGACACCCCATCATGCCAGCTTCGATCCCTACAGGCGTCCTGTTCGAAACGAGTCGGCGTCGTCCCGCCCCCGACAGGCGTGCCCGTGCCGCAGAATTGGACCGGGCTGTTCCGGCCTGAAGAGCGGCGATGAGATCCAGGTCATCATCCTGGAGGACGCCAGGCAGGGCGAAGCGCTCTGGCTTCAGTCCACGTCCCCATCGATACGCTTCGCCCACCACGACCACCGCGAGCCGACAGTGCCCTGCGAAGGTCGTCCGCCCTGCGGTGCGCCGCTGGTGTGAGGTGACCGTGGGTTTTTGTGGGGCAGCGCCGCGCCCCCGTAGGTCAGAAAGAGAGTCGATCTGTATTGCGACATCCTGACACCCATGCTGACCTGCGAAGACGCTAGATGCACCGATATTTAAACTCGCCAAACGCAAGCCCTGACCTGCAGCTTCACGGCATAGGATAGCTTCGGATCCGGCTCACCTTCCACTCAGGTGGGGCACGATCTTGAACAAAGCAAGCGGTCCCGAGTAGAAGAGCCCGGTGTTCGGCCTGGCCCCGATCGCACGTGGGCCGGGCCGATCGTTGCTATGTCCGCTACCGAGGCCGCGCTCGGTTCGCGTGGAGCCGCGCGGCCACTTTCGGGACCACTGCCGCTGCTCAACATCCCAAGGGCCGCTGCAGGGCGTAGCCGTGATGGCATAGCTTGGGGGATCACCCCAAAGCGGCATTAGCCGGCTGCACGCGGTTCGGTCACACACGCCCGAAGAGACTCCTGTGTACCTACAGGGACAAGACTTTGACAAGCATCGGTACTCGGCGTACAGCCGAGCGATCGCCGCCGCCCCGAGGTCAACCTCAGGCAGGTGACTCGACACGTCGCGATGCAATATGCATAATGAATGCATGACCTTGATCCAAGTGCGCGACGTGCCCGAAGAAGTACGCGACGAACTGGCCCGCAGAGCAGCCCTCTCTGGTAAGTCCCTGCAGTCCTACCTGCTTGGCGAGCTGACCAAGCTCTCCGAGCGCCCTAGCATGGCCGAGATCATCGAGCGTGCCCAAGCACGCGCCAAGGCCACAGGCTCCACTGTCACCATGCCCGACGCCGTCGCCGCCGTGCGCGCGGGGCGAGACCGGTACGAGTCCTGAGCGGATACGTCCTCGACGCGAGCGTCGCAGTGACAGCGCTGACCGAGCCGGGCTCGACCGCCGCCAACTTGCTCGCCGACGCCGACGCCACCTTCCAAGCCCCCGCGATCTTCGATGTCGAGGTCCTCAGTGCACTGCGCGGACTCGTCCGCGGTGGTAAGTACGACCGAAACGCCGCCGACGACCTGATCGTCGACCTGATGATCCTGCCGGTCGAACGCTGGCATATGCCCGCCCTCTTGCCTCGGATGTGGCAGCTACGCGAAAACCTCACCCCCTATGACGCAGCGTACGTCGCACTGGCCGAACTCACCGGAACAACCCTTGTGACCGGCGATGAGCGAATCACCGCCGCACCCGCTCTACGCTGCGAGATCCACATCGTCAAATAGCCACCCGAAAGGTCTGCATCGACCGGACTTCGGGCTCGCCTAACTGCTTCCGAGTGCCAAATGCACCGCTCTCAGCACACTGCCACACTTCACTCATATCGCAAGATGATCGCTCGGGTGCAATAGATACGCCCCATGACGATACAAACCGACATCGTTATACCGAAGCGAGCTGCGCTGGCTTTCGCGGCCACAGGCGCGGTCTTGCCGGGTGCCACCTCCCACCTCGGACACCTCTACCCGTCTGATCGCCTCGGAGAGGACATGAGTGTGCTCACGCTCGCCCAACGTCTCAGCCACACGGACCCGGCACGAGCACTGCGTAAATACGTTCACCACATCTCCGACGACTACGAGGACGAGCGGCGATGGATCGACAGAGCCCTGCGAGCCTCGGCCGGCCCGCGGTCCGGCGCTGATTTGGGGTGAACGTGGGCTTCTGTGGGGCAGAGCCACATCTATGCAGGCCAGCGAGAAGCTCAAGCTGTATTACGACATCTAGACACACGCTCTGACCTGCGGAAATAGCAGATCAGGGTGTGAAATCGCCCCAGGCCGGCAACTCGCTGGCCTGGGGCGATTTCACTCGCGGGCTACTCACCCGCCTCGCATGTGGGGAGCGACTCCGGCTCGAACTCGCTCAGGTGGCGCAGCGGATTGTGATCGTGGGGTGTGGTGGCTGGGCATGGCGATCACGGCCATGGGCGTCGAGGGCTCGCTACGCTGATTCCTGCCGGTGCGCCGACGCCAACCCCTGTCACCTATTCCGCGAGGAGCAGCACGTTGCGGTTCCTGTACGAGCCCGACGAGGAAGAACTCTTCGAGCGAACCCGCGACCTGCTTGTCGAGGACTTCGCCCGCACGAGGCGGCGGTTGGGCGCCGGGGGCGACAGCCGTGGCGGCGGCGGTGGACCCGCGGACGATCTGGCGCCTTTCGTCGCGCAGTGCGCGTGCGATTACCGCTTCCAGACCGGGGACGGGCTGCTGACGCTCTGGTCCGCGGCCTTGGTGCGCGACTTCCTGCTGGAGTTCATGGTCCGCGAGGTGACGCTGGCGCTGGGCGACGTGCCGAGTGTCGTGCCGGGCCTGTGCGCGTGGTTCGGCTATCTGGCGGACACGGGCCAACTCGATCCGCGAGGGCCGTCGGCGGCGCGGCTCGTCGAGTTCGCGGAGGCGCACGCCGCGCGCGCCGAGGCCGCGATGGGGGATCCGGAGCAGTGGGGCATCGCCAAGTTCTGGATGACGACCGCGTTGGAGCGCGGTGTCGATCTGGAGGACGAGCGTGCGCTGAATCGCTTTCTCCAGTCGGCGCGGGACGGCCGGGTCGACGGCGTCGACGAGGAGCTGGTGGGGCGGATCGCCGAACGGCACCGGGAGCGTGCCCTGTTCGAGCAGTTCGGGATCGGCGGGAGCGGACGGTCGGCGCAGTCCGCGCAGACGGGGCCGCGTACGATGCGGCAGCTGCCGGTCGTGCTCGCCTCTCGCGGCGAACTCGCCGTCGCCGCCGCGCGCGTCGCTTTCGTGCGGGATATGCGGGCATTCGTGGATTGGGTGGGCGATTCGCGCAAGCTGAAGGCGGACGGCAAGCTGCGGGCCGCTGACGTTCGCGAGGCTGCGACCGCGTTGCGGCCTGACGACGAGGACGCGCCGGAGCCGGCTGTCGGGTTGCTGTCGGCGTGGGCGCTGGCTGCGAGGCTGGTCAAGGTGCGCAAGGGCGAGCTGAGCCGGGTGAAATCGGCTGCCGGGACGCTGCGTGACGAGGTCAAGCTGTGGGATCGCGCGTTTGGCGCGGTCGCCGACCTGGGTGCCGAGCTGTTGCCGGGTGATTCGTTCCTCGGGCGCGGGCTGGCATTGCTGCTGCCGGATGTGCTGGCAGCGCTCTACAGTCTGGAGGAACCGGCCGAGTTGGGCATGCTGCGTTTCTCGGTGCGACAAGCGGCTGAGCCGACACCGCTGTTCGGCCTCGCGCCGGGACCGCTCTCGTCGACCGATCGGGCGGCGGTGGACCACGAGTTCGACCGCTTGCTGGAGTTCCTGCGCGGCGTGGGGGCCGTCGAGTTCTATCGGGGCCGGGGCAGGAGCAAGAAGCCTGATGCGGCGGTGCGAGCGGCTGATGCTGCCGCGGTGGCGCTCACGCCGCTGGGCACCTTCGGCGTGTACAGAATATTGAAGGACTTGGGGCGGCATCTGCCGGTGGTCGGCGAGCTGACGGGCGCGGACGCGTCGGGGTTGCTGTCCGTCCTCTACGACGAGTACACACCGGACACGGCCTCAAAGGAACTGGGCTTGTGGCGCGGTGCGCAGGCTTCGCGCGAGGAAGCGGACGACTTGCTGCGGCAGGCGCTGCGCCGGGTGCCCTTCGAAGAGCGCCGTTACGGGATGCTGCACATGCTCTTCGAAGCATTGCCCGAGGCGGATGGAGAGGCATTCGTCCGGTCACTGCGAGCCGATCCGCTACTCGGCGCACCCGCGTTGGGCCTGCTGCTGGAGGCCGGGCTGGAGTCACCGGACGAGCAGGCTCCCGGGGAGATCGCCGCGGCGATGGTCGGGACGCTGGCCGCCCTCGCCGGTTCGCTCGGGCCCGAGGGGCTGGTCGAGCAGCTCAGGGGCATGGAACTCGAACTGCAGGAGGCTCTCGTCGATGCTCTGGCCGACCTGCCGCATCCGAGGTCGTTCGAGTTGCTGGACGTGATCGCCGTGCATCATCCGGATCGGCGGATCGCGAAACGCGCACGCAAGAACCGGATCAAAGTGATGAACTGACTGTTCCGCTACAAACGGGGCGATAAGGTCGGGGCGTAGAGTTCGAGGAGGTGGAGGCGCTGCGCCGCGGCAGCGCGGCGTGGCGCCTGCTGCGCGCGGACAACGCGCCGCTCGTGCTCTCCTCGGGCGGGTGTTCGTCGCGGACAACGCGCGGTCGGTGCCGGCCGCCGAACTGGTCGCGCGGTTGGACGACGAACTGTTCGCGGTGAACGAGCGGCTCGGGGCGGGCACGTTTCCCAAGAGCGCCAAGGCGTACCTCGATGACTGGTCGGCCCCGGATCGGATGCCGCGTGGCTGCGCAAGTACTACCCACCCGACTCGGATGAGGCGCACTACGACGTGACGCCCGCGGTCGAGAAGGCGCTGGCCTGGGTCGGCTCGCTGCGGGCGCGCAGTTTCGTGGGTACCGAGTCCCGGCTCAACACCGTGTTCGAATTGCTGCGGCAGATGGCGTTCGGCGCCGAGACGGACCGGTCCGTGCAGCTGGCGGAGCTGCGCCGGCAGCGCGACGCGCTGGACGCGCAGATCGAACGGGTGACGGCGGGCGACGCGCCGCTGATGGAGGGTACCGCGCTGCGCGACCGCTACCAGCAGTTCTCGCAGACCGCGCGGGAACTGCTGGCCGACTTCCGCGAGGTGGAGGCGAACTTCCGCGAGCTGGACCGGCGGCTGTGCGAGCGCATCGCGACCTGGGACGGCTCGAAGGGCGAGCTGCTGGACCGGGTCGTCGGGGACCGCAGCGCGATCGCGCAGTCGGACCAGGGGCGCAGCTTCCACTCGTTCTATGACTTCCTGCTCTCCGTGCAGCGCCAGGAGGAATTCGGGCGGCTGTTGGAGAAGGTGCAGCATCTCGCGCAGATCGACGAGCCGGACCCGCGGATGCGGCACATCCTCTACGACTGGCTGGACGCCGCGGAGCGTACGCAGGCGACGGTCCGGCAGCTGTCCGAGCAGCTGCGGCGGTTCCTGGACGACCAGATATGGCTGGAGAACCGACGGGTGATGGACATCCTCAGGTCGATCGAGGGCCATGCCTTGATGCTGCGCGGACATCCGGCTTCTGGCTTGTCAATTGAGATGGACGCGACCGCGGCGCAGATCACGCTGCCGGTTGAGCGCCCGATGTACCGGCCGAAGTCCAGGGTGGCGGTCACGGAGGCCGCGGTGGCCTCCGCGCCGGACGACGTGGACGTCTCAGCGCTCTTCGATCAGGTGTACGTCGACACGGAGCTGCTGGCGGAAGGCGTGCGCTCAGCGCTGCGGCGCGAGCGGCAGGTGGGACTCGGCCGGCTGGTCGAGGCGCATCCGCTCGCACACGGACTGGCCGAGCTGGTGACCTATCTGTCGTTGTCCGATCCCTCGTTCGAGGTGGTTTTCGACGAGCAGGTGCGCGAGTCGGTGACGTGGCAGGACGCCGAGAACCGCACGAGGGTCGCCACGCTGCCGCGCGTCACGTTCACCCGCCGCGCGCACAATTGGGACATCGATGGCTGACGCGGAGCTGTCGGTCGCGGTGACCCACCTGATGAAGGGCGTGGTGTACCGGGACTCGCACGAGACGGTGTGGCGCCATCTGACGGCGCTTCAGGCGCGTGTGCGCGACTACGTCGCGGTCATGGGGCTGACAGTGGTCGTCGACGAGGCCGAAGGATATGCGTTCCTGCGCTCGAAGCCGGTTGATGAGGCCGAACCGGCCTTGCCGCGGCTGATCGCCCGCCGCTCGCTGTCGCTCCACGTGAGCCTGCTGCTGGCGCTGTTGCGCAAGAAGCTCGCGGAGCACGACGCCTCGGGCGGGGACGCGCGGCTCGTGCTGATCCGCGAGCAGATTGTCGAGACGCTGCGCGTATTCCTGGGCGACACGACGAACGAGGCGCGGCTGTTCGACCAGATCGACGCCGTCATCGGCAAGGTGGCCGATCTCGGCTTCGTGCGCAGGATCGCGAACTCGGACGCGTTCGAGGTGCGGCGGATCATCAAGGCGTTCGTCGATGCGGAATGGCTGGTCGGGTTCGACGCGGCGCTCGCCGCCTACCTCGCGCAGTTGACGGTCGGGGAGGTCGAGGCGTAGATGGCCGAGGTCGACTCCGACCCCGAGCCCGGGCCCGCGTGGAACGGGACGGATGCGCCGGGCGCGGCGGGACATCGGTTGTCCCGGCTGGAACTGTACAACTGGGGAACGTTCGACCGGCACGTGTGGACCCTCGGCCTGCACGGCGCGAACGGCCTGCTGACCGGGGACATCGGATCGGGCAAGTCGACCATCGTGGACGCGGTCACCACGCTGCTGCTGCCCGCGCACCGCATCGCTTACAACAAGGCAGCCGGCGCGGAGACCCGCGAACGGTCCCTGCGTTCCTATGTCCTGGGCTACTACAAATCCGAACGCAATGAGGAGACCGGGGCGACGCGGCCGGTCGGGCTGCGCGGACCCGGGGCCTACTCGGTGATCCTAGGCGTGTTCGCCAACGCCTCGCTCGACACGCGGGTGTGTCTCGCGCAGGTGTTCTGGCTGCGCGACGGAGCGCAGGGCCAGCCCGAGCGCATGTTCGTGGTCGCCGACGCGGAGCTGTCCGTGGCCGCCGACTTCACGGACTTCGGGCCGCAGATGGCCGGACTGCGCAAGAAGCTGCGCTCGCGCGGGGCCAAGGTCCACGACTCCTTCCCGGAGTACGGCAAGGACTTCCACCGCCGGCTCGGCATCCCCTCGCCGCAGGCGATGGACCTGTTCGGGCAGACGGTCTCGATGAAGGCCGTCGGCGACCTGAACGACTTCGTCCGCGCGCACATGCTCGAGCCCTTCGACGCCGGACGATGGATCGCCGAGATGGTCGCGCACTTCGACGACCTGACGCGGGCTCACGAAGCGGTGGTCAAGGCCCGCAGCCAACTCGCCGAACTCGGTCCGCTGCTGGCGTCCTGCGACGAGTACGACGTCTTGGACCGGCGCATGCGGGAGTTGGCGGCGCAGCGCGACGCGCTGCCGTTCTGGGCCGCGCGGAAGAAGGTGACGGTGCTGAACCCGCGCATCGATCGCCTGGTCAAGGAAGTCGAAGCCGCACAGCATGCGGCTGAAGGCCTGCGCGCGCAGATCGATGGCCTGCGCGCTCGGGCCCGCGATCTTGAACTCGAACGCGCCGGGCACGGCGGTGACCGCATCGCGCAGATCGATCGGGAGATCGAAGGCTTCGGCAGGGAGGAGGGCAGGCGCCGCGAGCGGGCGACACGCTTCGCGGCGCTGCTCGCTGAGGCCGCACTGGCGCCGGCCGAGACCGCTGAACAGTTCGCCGCACGCCGGGACGAACTGGCGGCCGCACGGATCGGCTGGGAAGAGCGTCAGGCCAAGGCGCAGAACCGGCTGACCGAGATCGGCGTCGAGCGCGCGTCGCTGGACGCCGAGGCCAAGGAGGTCGCGGCCGAACTGCGCAGCATGCAGGAGCACCGTAACAACATCCCCCGGCGCAGTCTGGAATTACGCGACCGGCTGTGTGCCGAACTCGGGTTGACGGCGGCCGAACTGCCCTTCGCCGGAGAGCTGATCCAGGTACGGCCCGAAGAGGCCGCGTGGGAGGGCGCTGCCGAGCGGGTTCTACGCGGATTCGCCCTCTCGCTGCTCGTGTCGACCGAACACTACGGCCCGGTGTCCGAATGGATCGACGCGCACCACTTGGGTACACGCGTGGTCTACTTCCGCGTGCCCGCCACCGTGCGCGTGCCGAACGCCCGTGACGCGGACGACGAGGCGCACCGCAGGCTTTCGGTGAAGCTGGAGCTCGCCGAAAGCCCGTTCCACGCGTGGCTGGAGGTGGAGTTGGAGGTCCGGGCCGGCCACCTGTGCGCCGCGACGCTGGCGGAGTTCCGCAGGGCCGAGCGCGCCGTGACCCGGGCCGGACAGATCAAGGACGCGCGCGGCCGGCACGAGAAGAACGACGCCGCGCGGATCGACGATCGCAGCAGTTACGTCCTTGGTTGGAGCAACGAGCGGAAGGTCGAGGCCCTCGTGCGCTCGGCCACGGCATCGCAGAACCGCATCACCGAGTCGCAGAAGCTGAAGGAGCAGGCCGACCGGGACTTCAAGGCCGCGTCCGCGCAGCTGACCGTGCTTGCCAAGCTCGACGGATTCGAAGACTACGCCGATCTGGACTGGCAGGAGACCGTCAACCGGATCGCCACGCTGTCGGCGGAGCGGGAACAGCTTCACGCAGCCAACCGCGAACTCGCGCGCATCGACGCGGAACTCGCCGAAACGAACCGGCAGATCACCGGGAAGGACGCCACCCGGGAAGAGTTCGTCGGTACGGCGGCCAAGGCGCAGGGTGAACTCGACGGCGCGCGAGCCGAACTCTCCGACGCCAAACTGACCATTCAAGAGCCCGGATACGCTGGCTCGGCTGCGTCGTTCCCGGGCCTGGACGAACAGCGCGGGCAGACCCGGCCGGGCAGCACGGCCGGGGTCGATCGGCTGACCGCCGAACTGGCGATCGGCCTGACCGAGGAGCGGGACCGCGCCGCGCGTCAGCAGACGACCACGGCGAACCGGATCGTCGCCGCGATGGCGCGCTTTCGCGACCACTATCCGTTGGACACCCGCGAGATGGACAACTCCGTCCTCGCCGCCGACGAATACCGGTCCCTGCACGAGCGCTTGGTGACCGACGACCTGCCGCGGTTCGAGGCGCAGTTCAAGACCTACCTCAACACGAACACGATCCGCGACATCGCCGGCTTCCACTCCCAGCTGCTCAAACAGGACAAGCTCATCAAGGAACGCATCGAGGTCATCAACGCCTCGCTGACCGGCATCGACTACAACCCGGGCCGCTACATTCGGCTGGAGGCGCGCAGCTCCCCCAACGTCGAGATCCGCGACTTCCGCAGGGCGCTGCGCGAGTGCACCGACGACGCGCTCTCCAGCGAAGACGACGAGCAGTATTCGGAGCGCAGATTCCTCCAGGTCAAGGTGCTCATCGAGCGGCTGCGGGGCCGGGAGGGCCAGACCGAGCCGGACCGCGCGTGGTCACGGCGCGTGACCGACGTGCGCAACTGGTCGGTGTTCTCCGCCTCGGAGCGCTGGCGCGAGACCGACGAGGAACACGAGAACTACACCGGGTCCGGCGGCAAGTCCGGCGGGCAGAAGGAGAAACTCGCCTACACAGTCCTCGCCGCGTCACTGGCTTACCAGTTCCGGCTCGACACCGACGGCGACGTGTCCAGGACGTTCAGGTTCGTCGTCATCGACGAGGCCTTCGGCCGTGGTTCGGACGAGTCGACCCGTTACGCGCTCGGGTTGTTCGACCGCCTCGGGCTTCAACTGCTGATCGTCACACCGCTGCAGAAGATCCACGTGATCGAGCCGCACGTGGCCGCGGTGGGTTTCGTCGACAACCCGACCGGAGCAGGATCCCGGCTGCGCACGCTGACGATCGCCGAGTACCGGCGCCGCCGGCTCGCCGAGGCCGCCGGCGACTACGCGGCCGTGCGGTTCGCCATCGCGGAGGGCTGAGACGTTGGCACGGCGCGAGGCCGACAGCTGGACGACGCCCGCCGACGCGGTCGCGAAGATGCGGGTGCGGTTCGAGCGTGGTGAATTCCTCACCGCATTCGCCGCGGGTCGCGCGTTCGAGCCGCTGGGCATCCCACTACACGGCCCGAGCGCGGCGCAACTCGGCGCGGACCTGGCCGCGGCCCGCGCATGGGTGCAGGAGTGGGAGCAGCGCCGCCCGCCCGCACTGCGTCTGGAGTACAAGGAGATCGGCGGCCGGGTTGTCGGAACGAACCGGGTGCCCGCACGTGCGTGGATCGACGGGTACGAGGAGCTGTGGGCCGTGCTCGGAGTCGGCGCGCGAGTACACCGCTTCACCCGGTTGCGTGAGCGTGCCGAATCCCGCTCCCCCGCGCTCGCCGCATGGTGCGCCGCGAACCCACTCAAGACCTTGGCGAACGCGGACGAGTGGGAGCGCCTGGTTGCCACCGCCGGGTGGATCGGCGAGCGGTGGCGGCCCGGCCTCTATGTGCGCCAGATCGATGTTCCGGGCGTGGACACCAAGTTCGTCGAAACCCACCGCGGAATCCTGACGGAGTTGCTCGCGGTGTGTCTGCCGGCGGAACGCATCGACTACGACGCGCCCCCGTCGGACTTCGCCGCCCGCCACGGGTTCGCGCGCAGACCCGACCTCGTGCGCATCAGGGCGCTGGGCGCGGGCGCCGGGCTGCCGGACGCATTCAGCGAGATCTCCGTGCGTGTGGCGGAATTGGCGGATGCGCCGCTGAGCGCGTCACGGTTTTTCGTCGTCGAGAACGAGATCAACTTCCTCGCGTTCCCCTCTGTCCTCGCCGCCGTCGCGGTCTGGGGAGGCGGCTACGCCGTAAACCGCCTCGCCCCGCTCGCGTGGCTGCGTGAACGAGAGGTCGTGTACTGGGGCGACATCGACACCCACGGCTTCGCGATCCTCAGCCGCATGCGTGCGCGCTTCCCCGCGACACGGTCGATGCTGATGGACCGCGCCACGCTACTCGCCCACCGCGATCACTGGGTGCGCGAGCCGAAGCCCACCCGAGCGGCGCTGCCCGGCTTGACCCCAGCAGAGACGGCCCTCTACGAAGAGCTGCGAGACGACGTCCACGGTCCGGCCGTCCGCCTGGAGCAGGAGCGCATCCGCTTCCACCATGTCGAAAACGTGCTTCGCCACCTGCGTTGAACAGAATCACCCGGCGTATCACAACCAACTCGCAGCGCAGCGAGCTTCGGAGTTTGCATAGATCGAGTTATCATAACTCCAGTCATGTAAATGCCACGGAGGCGCCTGTGCGGACATTGCCCAAGCCGGATGAGATGTTCGATCGGACGAGCGAGTGGTCGGCGCTCAGCAGTTTCGGCACTGACGAGCGGCTCGGAGCCACGCTGGGGATCGTCTCCGGACGCCGTCGCCAGGGCAAAACGTTCCTGCTGCGAGCGCTGTGCCAGGCCACCGGCGGCTTCTACTTCGCGGCGGATGAGGCCACCGACGGCGAGTCGCTGCGCCAGATCGGCGTGGTCCTCGCCGACTACCTGCATAGTCCGGCGCCGCTGGTCTTCGGCGACTGGCATTCGGTGCTCGAAGCCTTGCTCGCTCTAGGCCGGGAGCGGGCCACCCCGGTCGTGATCGACGAACTCCCCTACCTCGTCAGATCCAACCCTCGACTACCGTCGATCATTCAGAACGCGCTCGCTCCGCTAAGCGAAGATCGGGACGCAAGCCGCACCCGCCTGCTGCTGTGCGGCTCGGCGATGTCCTTCATGGGTCGTCTGCTCAGCGGCAACGCGCCCTTGCGGGGACGAGCCGGCTTGGAGCTGGTTGTACCGACCCTGGACCATCAGTTGGCCGCCGAGTTCTGGGGTATCGACGACCCCGCCACTGCGCTCAAAGTCAACGCCATCGTCGGCGGCACTCCCGCCTACCGCCGCGAGTACGCCCGCGACGACAGCCCGACGAGCCCGAATGATTTCGACGCGTGGGTCCTGCGCACTGTGCTGTCCTCCGCCAGCCCGCTCTTCCGCGAAGCCCGCTACCTGCTCGCCGATGAGCCCGAACTCCAGGACACCAGCCTCTATCACTCGGTACTGGCCGCCATCGCCGCCGGGAACGCCAATCGCGGCGGCATCGCCTCCTACCTCGGCCGCAAGTCCGGCGACCTGGCCCACCCGCTCAACGTGCTGGAAGACTGCGGGTTGATCACCAAGGAACCCGACGCCTTCAAGGACAACCGCACCGTTTTCCGGATCAACGAGCCGCTGGTGACCTTCTACCACGCCGTCATGCGACCGATCTGGTCCGACCTGGAACACACGCACGACGCCGCCAGACTGTGGCAGCGCAGTCAACGTCGCTTCGTCGGCAACGTGCTCGGACCTCATTTCGAACACCTCTGTCGTCATTGGACCCGCCATCTGGCCCCCGGCGATCTCCTTCGCGACCATCCCCACCGAGTCGAGCGCGGCACCGTCAACGACCCGGCACACAAGACCAGCCACGAAGTCGACGTCGTCGTCTTCGGCCTGGATGACGACAACCGGCAGCAACTGCTCGCGATCGGCGAGGCGAAATGGGGCGAGACCATGGGCATGCCTCACGTTGAACGCCTCCGACACATCCGCGGCTTACTCGACGCTCAAGGTCGCCTTGCGGCTGGCATCGCCAAAGTCATCTGCTACAGCGGCGCAGGATTCACCGGCGAATTGCGCGCAGAAGCGGCAACGGAATCGGACGTCCTCCTCGTCGGAATCGACGATCTCTACAGGCGGGATTCACGCGATGCGTAGTCGCCCGGCGCGTTCACCAGGTCACAGCTGACGACGGAGAGGAACAGAGGAAGACTGACAGGACCCTGCGAGGGTCATCTGTCCCGCGGTCCGTCGTCGATGTGGGGTGGTAGTGGGATCTTGTGGGGTGGCGGGCCGTCTACGCTGGTCAGATAGAAGTCCGATCTGTACTACGACATCTAGATACCGCTCTAACCTGCGGAAACGCTAGGCATATCGAAGACTCGAACCTGTTTGATCAGGCTTCTGATCAGCGAACTCATGCAGGGTGCAGGGCCCGCTCACAGGCCCTGCACCCTTTATGTTGGGCATGATCTCGTCCCCGAGAAGCGGCCGAGAAGCCACCTGTAGCAGGCTTGATGTTCTGCGTCCTTTCCCAGGTGAGTATCGACCACGGTGAGATCTGCTGTATGCAGGATGCCGTCTGGGGTCGGGCTGTCACGTGCGCTTTGCGTAGTCCGCGAAGCCCTGCCAGTCGACGACCACGCACGGGTCGTCGCTGGCGGTCCAGGCGTCATGGCCTGGTGGGATATGGGCGTACTCGCCCGGACCGAAGTCGAACTCCTCGCCGTCGTCCATCCGCACGTGCATATGGCCCGAGATGCAGTATCCGGTGTGCTCGGCCTGACAGCTGTCGGTGCCCGCGATCGGCTTGACGTGCATCGACCACTTCCAGCCGGGCTCGAAGGTCGCCAAGCCCACCGGGCCCGCGGCCGTGTTGACCAACTCCAGGCGCCCCATGCCAGCTTCGAACAGCCGGACCTCGTCCGCCTTGTCGAAACTCCTGTGCTCAATCCGCGACATCATTCTTCTCCCTCCTCGCGCCCGGTACAGGCCAAGCGCTGGCGAGCCGCATGCCTGGGGACGCGCGCGTGACGTTCACTCAAGTCCTGTGCTCATGACTTGTCACTACTGCATCCGGGTCATAGTGCGGTTCAGCGCGTGACCCACAGTGCATGAGGATCGTGCCCTGGAGGTTAGGGCACGTATAGCTCTACGCTCGCTGTGATTCGTATTGCGCGAATCGACATGTTGCCGCCTCGCCGTTTGTCTGTCGACAGGCGGGCGGCCGATAGTTCTGCCCGCGCTCGGCTGTGGGGGTGAGCTCAATGAGGTTTTCTCGGTGGCGCGAAGTGGGTGATCAGGGGTGACACGCCCAGGACGGGATGATCTGTGCGTCCCGTGAACAGCAGTGGAGCCTGCCGGTAGAAGAGGTCTCACCACAAGATCTTCATCGCCGGAAGGCTCCACGTGACGACCTATTCTGTCATGCTCGACGTGCCCCGAGAACTGATCGCCTACGTGGCCCGGCTGCTGCGCGCCGAGCGCGCGGCCCGCGGTACCAGGAGGGGTACCCGGGCGTTGACCTGCTGGAAGCAGGCCATTTTCGTGATCGTGTGGTTCCGCGACCGCCCGAAC
>NZ_DASYZI010000251.1:0-42236 GCF_035946395.1 Actinocrinis sp. | reverse complement strand
CATGAGCGAGCGCCCGCTGAAGGTCGCGCTGCTGGGCTGCGGGGTCGTCGGCTCCGAGGTCGCCCGGCTCATGACGACCACCGCCGGTGACCTGGCCGCCCGGATCGGCGCCCCGCTCGAACTCGCGGGCATCGCGGTGCGTCGGCCCAACCGGGTGCGGGACCTGCCGGTCGACCCGGCGCTGTTCACGACCGATGCGCTCGCGTTGGCGACGCGCCGGGATGTGGACGTCGTGGTGGAGGTCATCGGCGGCATAGAGCCGGCGCGCGCGCTGATGCTCGGCGCGCTGGCGAACGGCGCGAGCGTGGTGACCGCGAACAAGGCGCTGCTGGCCGAGGACGGCGCGACGTTGCACGCCGCCGCCGAGAAGCACGGCGCCGACCTCTACTACGAGGCCGCTGTGGCCGGCGCCATTCCGCTGCTGCGGTCGCTGCGCGAGTCGCTGGTCGGCGACAAGGTCAAGCGGGTGCTCGGCATTGTGAACGGGACGACCAACTTCATCCTCGACCGGATGGATTCGACCGGCGCGGGTTTCGCGGACGCGCTGGACGAGGCGACCGCGCTGGGGTACGCGGAAGCGGATCCGACGGCGGACGTCGAAGGCTTCGACGCGGCGGCCAAGACCGCGATTCTCGCGGGGCTGGCGTTTCACACGAGGGTGACCGCGGCGGATGTGTACCGCGAGGGCATCACCGAGGTCACGGCCGCCGATGTCGTTTCGGCCCGCGAGATGGGTTTCGTGGTCAAGTTGCTGGCCATCTGCGAGCTCGACCCGGTGCGCGAGTCGGTCACCGCCCGCGTGCATCCGGCGATGATCCCGCGCTCGCATCCGCTGGCCGGGGTCCGCGAGGCGTACAACGCGGTGTTCGTGGAGTCCGAGGCCGCGGGGCAGCTGATGTTCTACGGACCCGGGGCCGGTGGGGCGCCGACCGCCAGTGCGGTGCTCGGGGATCTTGTGGCCGTGTGCCGCAACAAGGTCAACGGTGGGCGGGCGCCCGCGGTGACTTTATATGCCGACCTGCGTGTCGGCTCGATGGGTGAAGCGCGCACGCGCTATCACATCTCGTTGGATGTGGACGACAAGGCCGGCGTGCTCGCGCAGGTGGCCTTGGTGTTCGCCGACCATGAGGTGTCGATTCAGACGGTGCGCCAGTCCGGCCAGGGAGACGACGCGCGGCTCGTCGTCTCGACGCACGCGGCCACCGACGCCGCGCTCGCCGCCACCGTCGAGAGCCTGCGGGCCCTGGACACGGTGCGCGACGTGACTTCCGTGATGCGAGTCGAGGGCGAGTAGGCCGAGCAGGCCGAGGCCGAGTGGGAATACTGGAGTCCTGATGGTGGAGACCGTGGCACGATCGCGCGGCGGCTGGCGCGGCGTCATCGAGGAGTACCGCGAGTGGCTTCCGGTTCGCGCCGGCACGCCGGTCGTCACCCTCGGCGAGGGCGGCACGCCGCTGGTGCGCGCGAAGCTCGTCTCCGAGCGGACCGGCTGCGACGTGTACCTCAAGGTCGAGGGCATGAACCCGACCGGCTCGTTCAAGGACCGCGGCATGACCGTGGCCATCTCCAAGGCCGCCGAAGAGGGGGCCGAAGCGGTCATCTGCGCGTCGACCGGCAACACCAGCGCCTCGGCCGCCGCCTACGCCGTACGCGCCGGTATGGTCTGTGCGGTGCTCATCCCGGACGGCAAGATCGCGCTGGGCAAGATGAGCCAGGCCCTCGCGCACGGCGCCAGGATCCTGCAAGTGGCCGGGAACTTCGACGACTGTCTGCGGCTGGCGCGCGATCTCGCGGAGGACTACCCGGTCGCGCTGGTCAACTCGGTCAACCCGGCGCGGCTGGCCGGGCAGATGACCGCCGCCTTCGAGATCGTGGACGCCCTCGGCGACGCGCCGGACGTGCACGTCCTGCCGGTCGGCAACGCCGGGAACATCTCGGCTTACTGGATGGGCTACACGGAGTACGAGAAGGGCGGGTTGGCCACGCACCGCCCGCGGATGTTCGGCTTCCAGGCGGCGGGCGCGGCACCTATCGTCGGCGGGGCGCCCGTTGCCAGTCCGCAGACCATCGCAACGGCCATCCGGATTGGCAACCCTGCGTCGTGGGAGCTGGCGACCGCGGCACGTGACGAGTCCGGCGGCCTGATCGAGGCCGTGACGGACCGTCAGATTCTGTCCGCGTACCGGTTGCTGGCCGCAGGTGAGGGCGTGTTCGTGGAGCCTGCCAGCGCGGCGGGCATCGCCGGGCTGCTGCACCTCGCGCAGCAGGGCAGGCTGGAGCGCGGGCAGCGGATCACGGTGACCGTGACCGGCAACGGGCTCAAGGACCCGGACTGGGCGATCAACGGCGCGCCGACCCCGCCGAAGATCCCGGTCGACGCCGCGGCCGCGGCCGGCATCCTCGGGCTCGGCTGATCGGGTGAGTCATTTGGCCCAGCCGGCTCAGCCGCGCTTCCGTCCGGGACCGGTCACCGTCCGCCCGCCGGCCACCAGCGCCAACCTCGGTCCCGGCTTCGACTGCTTTGGCCTGGCGCTCGAACTGCGCGACGAGGTCGTCGTCGAGGCGCTGGACGAGCCGGGTCTGCACGTGGAAGTCACCGGCGAGGGCGCGGGGGAGGTCCCGCTGGACGAGGGGCATCTGCTCGTGCGCTCGGCACGTGTGGGGTTCGACGCGCTCGGCGGGCAGCCGGCCGGGTTACGCGTGCGGTGTCACAACCGGATCCCGCACGGTCGAGGGCTCGGCTCCTCCTCCGCGGCGATTTGCGCCGGCCTGGTGGCCGCCCGCGAGTTGGCCGTGGGTGGCGCATCAGTGCTCGATGACGATACGCTGCTCGACCTGGCGACGAGGATCGAGGGGCACCCCGACAACGTCGCGCCCGCACTGCGCGGAGGACTGACCGTCGCCTGGACACAGGCTCCTGAGGACGATGAGGACGACAGGCACCCTGATCCCGGTGAAGCGCAGGGTGCTTCAAGCTCTCAACCGCGGGACATGCGTGCCTTTGCGCTGCGGCTGACTCCTGATCCGGACGTCTCAGCAGTCGTCCTCATCCCGCAGAACCGGCTGGCCACCGAGGTCGCGCGCGGACTGCTGCCGCAGCTGGTGGCGCACCGCGACGCGGCGGCCAACGCCGGCCGCGCGGCACTGCTCACGGCCGCGTTGACGACTCCGGAGCTGACGCACCATCATCGGGCTGTACTGTTGCACGCCGCGACGCGTGACCGGTTGCATCAGGACTATCGCGCCCCGGCGATGCCGGAAAGCGCGGCCCTGATCCGGCGGCTGCGCGCGGCCGGGTTCGCCGCCGCCGTCTCCGGCGCCGGCCCGAGCGTGCTCGTGCTGACCGTCGGCCCAGGTTGGCCGCAGAAGGCCGCCTCCTATGCGCCCGGCGGATGGGACGTCGCAGTCCTGACCGTCGCCGCTGCGGGGGTGACGGCCGACGTCGGGTAGCCCCGTGCGACCGACACGCAAGATCTCGCCGAGAGTTGGGGAATGCCACAACGCCTCAAGAGTGTTAACCTCGTAACCGCACCCGTTGTACGCGGTGGCCCGGCGACCCATCTCGGGCGCCGACAGCGCGGCCACGGACAGTGCTCCCACCTGACGGACCACGTCGCATCCCCCTCCGGGATTCTTTCATCCTGTGTGCACATGCCGGCGGTGGCCCTGACGGCCCCCTTTCTCAGGCGTATTTATGCACGCCGCCGGACACGGTGGACCACCGCCGTCCGGTAATGAACCCCCGCCCCTGCGGTCGTCGCGGTGCCGGAAATCGGACACCGCCGGCCGGACAGGGGCACGACCGGTCGCCGTGCCGGGCCATCCCGGCGACGGCGCCCGCTCCAGGGAAGGACCCTTCGTGAGCGATACCACCGAACTGACCTCCGCCGACGAGTCTGCGAGCCGCGGCAGGCGCCGCACCGGCACCGGGCTGTCCGGGCTGCTGCTGCCTGAACTGCGACTCAAGGCCGCAGAGCTGGGCATCAAGGGCGTAACCCGGATGCCCAAGGGTCAGTTGATCGAGGCGATCCAGCTGCGCCAGGGCGGGTCGGGCGCGGGGACCGCGTCCGCCGGCGCCCCGGCCGCCGCCTCGACCGGAACGCGTGCCGGTGGTGCGCAGGACACCGGCTCGAACGGTGGCGCGACGACCCGGCGCACCAGCACGAACGGTGCCGCGACCGTCCAGCAGGCCCCCGAGGCCGCCGCGCCCGCGCGGGAGGAGCGCGCCAACGGCCGTCGTCGCGCCATCTCGGCGCAGCAGCGCATCCCGGAGCAGCCCGCCCGCAAGGAAGAGGTCGCGGCCGAGACCGCGCCCGTGGCGCAGGCGCAGAGCCGCACCGCCGAGGCCGTCCCCGCCGCGTCCGCGCAGGGCAGCGGCACGCCCACTGCGACCGCCGGCACCGCGACCGCCGGCACCGCGCAGGGCACCGCTCAGCAGGGCGGCAGCACCGGCGAGGGCGTGCAGCCGTCGCGGCGTGAGCGCAACCGGGACCGCAACAACAACCGCAACCGGGACCGTGACCGCGGCGACCGTCAGCAGCAGCATCAAGGGCAAGGCCAGAGCCAAAGCCAGGGGCAGGCCAACGAGCGCCCCGCCGGCAACCGCGACGGTCAGGGCCAGGGCCAGAGCCAGAGCACCGGCGGCGGTGACGAGGACTTCGAGGGCCGCGGGCGGCGCAGCCGCTACCGTGACCGCGATCGGGACCGTGACCGCGGCGGCAACCGTAACCGGCGCGGCCGCGAGGGCTACGAGGGTGGCGGCTCGCCTGAGTCCACCCTCACCGAGGACGACGTCCTGATCCCGGTCGCCGGCATCCTGGACGTGCTCGACAGCTACGCCTTCGTGCGCACTTCCGGCTACCTGCCCGGCCCGAACGACGTGTACGTCTCGCTGGCGCAGGTGCGCAAGTACAACCTGCGCAAGGGCGACGCGGTGGTCGGCGCGGTGCGCCAGCCGCGTGAGGGCGAGCGCCGGGAGAAGTTCAACGCGCTGGTCAAGCTGGACAGCGTCAACGGCGTCACCCCCGAGGAGACCCGCGAGTCGCGCGACCCGCGCAGCCCGAACCACCGCGCCGAGTTCAACAAGCTGACCCCCCTCTACCCGCAGGAGCGGCTGCGCCTGGAGACCGAGGCCAGCGGGCTGACCACCCGGATCATCGACCTGGTCGCCCCGATCGGCAAGGGCCAGCGCGGCCTGATCGTCTCCCCGCCGAAGGCCGGCAAGACCCTCGTGCTCCAGGCGATCGCCAACGCGATCACCGTCAACAACCCCGAGGTCCACCTCATGGTCGTGCTCGTCGACGAGCGGCCGGAAGAGGTGACCGACATGCAGCGCTCGGTCAAGGGCGAGGTCATCGCCTCCACCTTCGACCGTCCGGCCGAGGACCACACCACGGTCGCCGAGCTGGCCATCGAGCGGGCGAAGCGGCTGGTGGAGCTGGGCCACGACGTGGTCGTGCTGCTCGACTCGATGACCCGCCTCGGCCGCGCGTACAACCTCTCCGCCCCGGCCTCCGGCCGCATCATGTCCGGCGGTGTCGACTCGACCGCGCTCTACCCGCCGAAGCGCTTCTTCGGCGCCGCGCGCAACATCGAGAACGGCGGCTCGCTGACCATCCTGGCCACCGCGCTGGTGGAGACCGGCTCGAAGGCCGACGAGGTCATCTTCGAGGAGTTCAAGGGCACCGGGAACCTGGAGCTCAAGCTGGACCGGCGGCTGGCCGACAAGCGCATCTTCCCGGCCGTGGACATCGACCAGTCCGGCACCCGGCGCGAGGAGATCCTGCTCGGCGGCGAGGAACTGGCGGTCATGTGGCGGCTGCGCCGGCTGCTGCACAACATGGAGCAGCAGCAGGCCATCGAGCTGCTGATCACGCAGATGCGCAAGACGAAGTCGAACGTCGAGCTGCTGATGCAGATCCAGAAGAACACCCCCGCGCGCGACGGCGAGTAGCAGCGGGAATAGCACACCCGCTCGGTTCCGTTGAGGCACCGAGCCCGGCAGGGGCCGCCGCACTCCGAGCGTGTTTTGGAGTCGGCGGCCCTGGCCTGGCAGACTGGTACGTCGGTCCCGGTTCACGCCACGGCACGGGATGACCGAGTGGCGATCCGGCGGCCCTTTCGACCATGAGGAGCACATCGTGAAGTCCGGGATCCACCCCGAATACGTCGTCACGCAGGTGACGTGTACCTGCGGCAACACCTTCACCACGCGGTCCACCGCGACCCGCGGCGAGATCCACGCCGACGTCTGCTCGCAGTGCCACCCCTTCTACACCGGCAAGCAGAAGATCCTGGACACCGGCGGCCGGGTGGCCAAGTTCGAGGCCCGCTTCGGCGGCAAGAAGAAGTCCGGCAAGTAGCGCGTACGACGGCGTCGGCGCCTGGGGGAACCCCGGCGTCGGCGCCGTTTCGTGTTGGCGGCCGCGGGTTGCCCGCGTCGCGCCGGCCGCCGGGCCCGAGACCGAGTCGAGAGAGAGCGTGGCACCGTGTTCGAGGCGATCGACGACCTGATGGTCGAGCACGCCGAGCTGGAGCGGCGCCTCGCCGACCCGCAGGTGCACACCGACCAGGCGCTGGCCCGCAAGCTGGGTAAGCGTTACGCCGAGCTGACGCCGATCGCGGAGACCTACCGCGCCTACCAGGCGAACGCCGGCGACATCGAGACCGCGCGCGAGCTGGCCCGCGAGGATCCCGCCTTCGCCGACGAGATCGAGCCCCTACAGGAGCGGCGCGGTGAACTGGAGCTGCGGTTGCAGCATCTGCTGATCCCGCGCGACCCGAACGACGACAAGGACGTCATCGTCGAGATCAAGGCCGGCGAGGGCGGTCAGGAGTCGATGCTGTTCGCCGGCGATCTGCTGCGGATGTATCTGCGTTACGCCGAGCGGCAGGGCTGGAAGACCGAGGTCATCGAGGCCACCGACTCCGACCTCGGCGGCTACAAGGACGTCTCGCTCGCGGTGAAGACCCGCGGCGTCCCGCAGCCCGGTGACGGCATCTGGGCGCGGCTGAAGTACGAGGGCGGCGTGCACCGGGTGCAGCGCGTGCCGGTCACCGAATCGCAGGGCCGCATCCACACCTCAGCGGCCGGGGTGCTGGTCATGCCCGAGGCGGAGGAGGTCGAGGTCGAGATCAACCCGAACGACCTGCGTATCGACGTCTTCCGCTCCTCCGGGCCCGGCGGCCAGTCGGTCAACACGACGGACTCCGCGGTGCGCATCACCCATCTGCCGACCGGCATCGTCGTCTCCTGCCAGAACGAGAAGTCGCAGTTGCAGAACAAGGAGTCGGCGATGCGCATCCTGCGCGCCCGGCTGCTGGCCGCCGCGCAGGAGGAGGCGGACAAGGAGGCCTCCGACGCGCGCCGCAGCCAGGTGCGCACGGTGGACCGCTCCGAGCGCATCCGGACCTACAACTTCCCGGAGAACCGGATCTCGGACCACCGCACCGGGTTCAAGGCCTACAACCTGGACCAGGTGCTCGACGGCGAGCTCGACCCGGTGATCCAGTCCTGCGTGGACGCCGACCTGGCCGCCAAGCTGGCCGGCCAGGAGCTCTGAAGCCGTGAGCGACGCGGACCCCGCAGATTCGGACGCCGGACCGGCGCCGACCGCCCTGCCCGGCCTCGCCGGAGCGGCGGGCGGCGTCGGTACTGCGCCGATCAACACCGCGCCGCTCAACGCTGCGTCCGTCAACACCGCGCCGCTCAACCTGCTGCTGTCCGAGGTGGCGCTCGCGGCGGTCCGGCTGGCCGAGGCCGGGGTCGACTCGCCGCGCGCCGACGCCGAGGAACTGGCCGCCTGGGTGCACGGCGTGCGCCGCGGCGAGCTGCACACGGTCCGGGACGGTGATTTCGACGCGCGTTTCTGGGAGGCCGTCGCGCGCCGGGAGAACCGCGAGCCGCTCCAGCACATCACCGGCCGCGCCTTCTTCCGCTACCTGGAGCTTGAGGTCGGCCCGGGGGTCTTCGTGCCGCGCCCGGAGACCGAGGTCATGGTCGGCTGGGCGATCGACCGGCTGCGCGATCTGGACATCGCCGAACCGCTGATCGTGGACCTGTGCAGCGGCTCCGGAGCTGTGGCGCTGGCCATAGCGCAGGAGGTGCCGCGCTCGCGGGTGCACGCGGTGGAGCTGTCTGCCGATGCCCTCGCGTGGAGCCGGCGCAACCTGGCACGCACGCCCGAAGGCCGGCGGGTCACGCTGCACCACGCCGACGCGCTCACCGCGCTGCCCGAGCTGGACGGCACCGTGGACCTGGTCATCTCGAACCCGCCCTACGTCCCGCTGCTGGACCGCGACCGCGTCTCGGCCGAGGCGCGGGACTACGATCCGCAGCTGGCGCTGTACGCCGGGCCGGACGGCCTGGATATGATCCGCTCGCTCGAACGGACCGCGTTCCGGCTGCTGCGTCCGGGCAGCTGGGTGGCTGTGGAACACTCTGACGAGCAGGGCGGGGCGGTGCAGCGGATCTTCCTGGAGGAACTGGGCTGGGCCGAGGCCGCCGACCACCGCGACCTGACCGGCCGCCCGCGATTCGTGACCGCTCGCAAGGAGGGACGCAGCGCATGAGCAGTGTGCGCCCGGGGAGTATGTACACGGCGAGTATGTGTACAGGGAGCCGTGAGGGCCGATGAGCCGCCGCTACGACTGCTCCGACCCCGACCAGCGCGCCGCCGGGCTGCGCGAGGCCGCGGCGTCGGTACGCCGCGGGGAACTGGTCGTGCTGCCCACCGACACGGTGTACGGCATCGGCGCGGACGCGTTCTCGGCGGGCGGGGTCGCCTCGCTGCTGGCCGCGAAGGGCCGCGGCCGGGACATGCCGGTGCCGGTGTTGGTCGGCGCGCCGGCCACGCTGCACGGCCTGGTCGCGCAGTTCCCGGAGGGCGGCTGGGACCTGGTCGACGCCTACTGGCCCGGCGCGCTGACGATCGTCACCCGCCACCAGCCCTCGTTGCAGTGGGACCTGGGCGACGCCCGCGGCACCGTCGCGCTGCGGATGCCGCTGCACCCGGTCGCCATCGAGCTGCTCACCGAGGTCGGCCCGATGGGCGTTTCCTCGGCCAACCGCTCCGGGCAGCCCCCGGCGCAGACGGCGTCCGCCGCGCAGGACCAGCTCGGCACGTCCGTGGAGATCTACCTGGACGGCGGGCCGACGGCGGACAGCGTGCCGTCGTCGATCGTCGATTTGACCGGGGACGTTCCGAAGCTGTTGCGCGAGGGCGCGCTGAGCTTCGAGGAAATCGCCAAGGTGGTGCCGAACATCACGCGCTGACATACCGTCACGTCAGACGTGCTGGCACAGATACGGCTGTGTGACGGACTAGCCGCGCCCGGACCCCGTTCGAGGGTCCGGGCGCGGTTCGCGTTTGGGCGGCGCAGCGCCTGAGCGTTGCGGCGCCGACTCAGAAGTGCAGGACCTGGCCCGGGAAGATCAGGTTCGGGTTCGAGCCGACGACCGACTCGTTCTCCTGGTACAGGTTCTGCCAGCCCGACAGCCCCTTGCTCTGCGCGATGCCGGAGAGCGTGTCGCCCGGCACGACGGTGTAGCTGTGACCGCCGGTCGCGGTGGTCGACGGGGCGCTGGTCACCGGGGCGCTGTAGGTCGAGCCGGTGCTCGGCGTCGAGGTGGAGTGCGACGGGGCCGAGTAGGTCGACTGGTGCGAGCTGCCGGAGCTTGAGCTGGAGCCCGAGTTGGAGCCCGAGCCCGCGCCGTTCGCGTTGGTGGTCGTGTAGCTGCCGCCTGAGGTGTAGCCGTGCGGGCCGCATACCGGCCAGGCGCCGATGCCCTGCCCGGCGAGCACCTTCTCGGCGATCGCGATCTGCGCGGTGCGGCTGGCCTGGTTGGCGTACGACGCGTAGGCGCCGCCGCCGTAGCCGAGCCAGGTCTGCTCGGTGAACTGGAGCCCACCGTAGAAGCCGTTGCCGGTGTTGATCGCCCAGTTGCCACCGGACTCACACTGCGCGACCGCGTCCCAGTTGATCGAGGACGCGTGGGCCGCGCCGGCGGCCATGAACGGGATGGTCACGCCGGCGCCCGCGGCTGCGGCGGTGGCGATCACCCGGCGGGCGTAGGAGGGCTTGCGATGGCGCCCGGCGGACGCGGGCACGTGGAAAGCACGACTGATGGCCATGAAAGAAAAGCGTTCCTCTCCCACGCCTGCGAAGTGAGCTGTCGGATTCGGACCGGAGAAATGGCCCTACCGCGAGTCGCGCGGATTCACCCCGAGCCGGTGTCGCACGGGCCGCCACTGGTGGGCGGCGCCCGTTGCACCGGCGGAAAAGTGGTTCCTCCGCTCCTGCCCGTCGGGTTTCGGGTACGGCGTGGGCGGCGGGCAGGATTCGGCGTACCGACCACGGTGTCCGCGTAGGCGGACGGCAACGACCGTAAGCAAATCCGCCGCGGAAACTCAACTTCGCGCAGGTGTGGCAGATCTCACATGGACAGTCAGTCCTTGATTCGCGACTTTCCGTTGACCGGCAACGGCTTTCTCCGCACTGTACGAAGTCTTACTAGTGCTCTGCGTCACCGTCGTGACGAACGGTGAGCGACGCACTACTGCGCGCCCGAGCCGACACGAGCGTCGGATTGCGGCTTGTTGCCCGTGCCGGACGGTGCCTCTCGTCCTAGTGTGTGAGGGAAAAGTCCGCAACTGCCCGCAAATCGCGCGGGCTCCCCTCAGAGGCATTGACACTTGGAGCGTGATCATGTCCCCCATCGCCGCTCCCCGACTCCACACCGCCGACCCGATCGCCCCGTTCTACGGACCCGACTACGGCGCGCTGGTGCGCACCGATCCGCAGATCGCGGGCGTGCTGCTGGATGAGCTCGAACGCCAGCGCAGCTCGCTGCAACTGATCGCCAGCGAGAACCCCGCCTCACCGGCCGTCCTGGCGGCGCTCGGCTCGGTGCTGTCCAACAAGTACGCCGAGGGCTATCCCGGGCGCCGCTACTACGGCGGCTGCGCCCAAGTGGACGCGGCCGAACGGCTGGCCGTCGACCGCGCCGTCGCGCTCTTCGGCGCGGACCATGTCAACGTGCAGCCGCACACCGGCGCCGCCGCCAACCTCGCCGTCTTCGCCGCGCTGCTCACCCCGGGCGAGAAGGTCCTGGCCATGGCGCTGCCGCACGGCGGCCACCTCACCCACGGCGCGCAGGGCAACTTCTCCGGCACCTGGTTCGAGACCGTGGGATATCCGGTCAGCGAGCAGACCGAGCTGATCGACTACGACCGCGTGCGCGACCTGGCCCGCGAGCACCGGCCGAAGCTGATCATCTGCGGGGCCACCGCCTATGCCCGGCTGATCGACTTCGCCGCGTTCCGCGCGATCGCCGACGAGGTCGGCGCGCACCTGCTGGTCGACGCCGCGCACTTCGCCGGCCTCGTCGCGGGCGGCGTGATCCCCTCGCCGGTCCCGTACGCGGACGTGGTCACCCTGACGACGCACAAGACGCTGCGCGGCCCGCGCGGCGGCGCGATCCTGTGCCGCGCCGAACTCGCCTCCGCGATCGACCGCGCGGTCTTCCCCTTCACGCAGGGCGGGCCGCTGATGCACGCGATCGCCGCCAAGGCGGTCGCCTTCGCCGAGGCGGCCAAGCCGGAGTTCCGCGAGTACGCCGCGCAGATCGTGGCGAACGCCCGCGCGCTGACCGAAGCCCTCGAACAGGAGGGGATGCGCGCCGTCTCCGGCGGCACGGACACCCATTTGGCCGTATTGGACCTGCGCGGCAGGGACGGGGCCGGCGTGCGCACGGCCGTCGGCGCGAAGGTCACCGGCCGCGAGGCGGAGATGCGCTGCGAGCGGGCCGGCATCATGCTCAACCGCAGCTGCGTGCCCTACGACTCGGCCAAGCCGATGGTCACCTCGGGACTGCGCGTCGGCACCGCCACCGTCACCGCCCAGCGGATGAAGGAGCCTGAGATGCGCCGGATCGCCACCCTGATCGGCCGGGCGGTCCGTGACGCCGACGGCGTCGCGGTCCCGGCCGTGGAGAAGGAGGTCGCCGAGCTGGTGGGTGAATTTCCGCTGTACCGACCCCGCTGAACCGGTGAAATCAGCACCCGCAGTCACCGCGACCGTCATCCGAATGGCCGCCCGGCGGCGTGTTTCCGGCAACCGGAGCGCCCCGCCGGGCGTCTTCCTTGTCAAGCGTCCCGGCGTGAATCCGTCGACAAGTACCACCGGCAGACCACGTACTACCGTGACGCACGTTCCTGAAGGTGCGGGCGAGGCTCAGCGGCCCGGCGTACCCTGATCACCGACGAGGGCTGAGGGGGGTGTTTGAGATGTGGAGCCGGATCGGGGAGCGTCGTATGGCGCGTGCGATCGCAAGGCGTCGGGCCGTGCCCACACTGGAGGTTTGGGCGCGACCCGACGACGCGGCGAGCGTGCGTGACAGGCGACGCGACTGCTGCTTCACAGCTCAAACACCCCCTGACACGGGGTCGGAAGGCGGCGGGCGGAGCTAGATGCGCGAGTATCTGGTCGTCATGGCGGTCGCCTGGGTGGTCACCTACCTGACCACCGGGCCGATCCGCGTGGCGGCGATCCGCTTCGGCGCTCTGACCGAACTGCGCGCGCGCGACGTGCACACCGTCCCCACCCCCCGGCTCGGCGGCCTGGGCATGTACCTCGGCTTCCTGGCCGCGCTGGTCTTCGCCGCGCACATGCCGATGTTGCATCAGTGGGTCTACACGCAGTCGCTGGCCATCCCCGGGCTGCTGTGGGGCTCCGGCCTGCTGACCCTGCTCGGCATCGTTGACGACCGCTGGGGCGTGGACGCGCTGATCAAACTGGCCGGGCAGGTCTTCGCCGCCTCGGTCATGGTGCTCAGCGGCGTGCAGATCAACTGGCTGCCGATCCCCGGATACGGCACCGTCGGCCTCGACCCGACCAGCGCCGCGGTGCTGTCCATCCTCATCGTGGTCATCATGATCAACGCGGTGAACTTCGTGGACGGCCTCGACGGCCTGGCCGGCGGGATGTGCGCCATCGCCGCCCTGGCGTTCTTCGCCTACGCCTACCGGCTCCAGGTCGGCTACTTCATCACCGCCGCGACCCCCGCCGTGATGATCGCCGCGATCGTGGCCGGGATGTGCTTCGGCTTCCTGTGCCACAACTGGTCCCCTGCGCGCATCTTCATGGGCGACTCCGGCTCGATGCTGCTCGGCCTGCTGCTGGCCGCCACCACCATCCTGGCCATCGGGCAGGTCGACCCGGACCAGGTGATCCAGGCCGCGCACTCGCAGACCGCGGCGACGCACAAGAGCCTGGCCGTCTACATCCCGCTGGTGCTGCCGTTCTCGGCCCTCGCCCTGCCGATGGCGGACATGATCATGGCGGTGGTCCGGCGCACCAAGGCCGGGCGCTCGCCGTTCTCCGCGGACAAGGAGCACCTGCACCACCGGCTGTTGCAGATCGGCCATTCGAAGCAACGCGCGGTCCTGATCATGTACCTGTGGGCAGCGCTGATCTCCGCCGTGGTGATCCTGGTCACCGTCACCCCGCAGCACCGCCCGCCGATCCTCGTCGCGATCGGCGGCTTCGGCGCCGCGCTGCTGTTCCTGCTGCTGCCACGCGCCCGCAAGCACATCGACGACCACGCGGTACGCACTGCGCGCCATGCCGCCCTGCACGCCCGCCGCGCCGCCGCGGCCGCAACGACGCCTGCCTTGGCGCCGGCTTGGATGTCCCCCGCTACCGGTACTGCTACCGACAGTTCAGCACCCTCTACTACCGTGCCGTCTACTACAGCGCCCGCCGCGGAAGCGAACGCACAGCCGCCCCCGCCGCTGCCCGACCTGGTTCACACCACGCGTCCACCCACCGGTTGAGCAGGCGTGTGACGACATGACAGCTCCGGTGCGGGGGACGTGATCGAGGCCACCCAGACTCGGTAAAGACGCGCTCAGTCGTTTGTGATAGGTTTCACGAGCAAGGAGCCCATCGAGAATACGCCCGCAGCCGATGGCCCGTGCCCCGCGAACCCGTGACCCCACGAGCACTGTGACATCACGAGCGCAGTGACATCGAACAAACTGGAGCCACACACCATGCAGGCCGACGACGTCCGCGCGCTACGGCAGTCTGCCGTAGCCACCGTGGCCGTCGGCGTGCTCGGCGCCGTCGTCGGGGGAGTCGTGTCAGGCGGGAAGGGCGTGCTGGGCGCCGTGATCGCGATCCTCGTCGTGAGCCTCTTCTTCGTGATCTCACAGATCGCCGTCATGCGCGCCGCGCGGGTGAGCCCGCAGTTCATGATGATCGCGGCCGTCGGCACCTACACCGTCGAGATCCTGGCCTTGGCGGTCCTCTCCTCGCAGTTCAAGGACACCACGCTGTTCAGCGGCCGGGTCTTCGGGGTCACCGCGATCGCCTGCGTCCTGGCGTGGAGCGCCGGCCAGATCCGTGCCTTCGTCACGGCCAAGACCCTGATCGTCGAGCCGTCGTCCATGCACGGCGCCGCCGGGGATTCGTGAGCCGCCATGACCGCCGCCACGCTCCGACGAGCCGCCGCCCGCATCAGTCATCGCGCGCGTCCCGGCCATTCGCTGCGCAGGCGCCACGGAGCCGAGTTGTGCCGGGAGCACGCCGGAGCGCGCACCGGAGCCGGCGATGAGCCCGACGACCCGACCGCCCGCTGACCCACCCGCACGGCAGCCACAGGAAGCCGGCGAGGATGCGGACCGGGCCGAGAGGCGCAGGCAGGAATCCTTTGGATGGTCCATCGTCGGGCACATGGCCTCGGCGATCGCCGTCTACGGGGGACTGGCTTATCTCATCGGCCGGTGGACCGGTCATCCGATCCTGCTGCTCTTCGGTGTGCTGTTCGGCGCGGCGGTGTCCCTCTGGTACACCGTGCACCTCGCCCTGCGGGAGCAGCGCCGGAAGTGACCGCGCGGCACCCCGGGCACCGGTGCGGCCGCGTCGGCGAAGCGACCATCCCAAGTCAATTAGCCTATTGATATATCGGCACATGATGCGCCAGGCCGAAGGAGTGAACCGGTGAGTACCACGGCAACCGCGAGCAGCCTGCTCGCCTCCGGCTGCCACCTGGGCTCTGGGTGCGGGTTCCCCGCGCCGTCCCTGGACAACTTCAACTTCGCACCGATCTTCTCGATCGGGTCCTTCCATTTCACCAAGCCGATGCTGCTCGCGCTGGTCAGCTCGCTGCTCGTGTGCGGGTTCTTCTACTACGCCTTCCGCGCGCCGAAGCTGGTGCCGCGCGGCGCGCAGAACGTCGGCGAGCTCGGATACCTGTTCGTGCGCGACCAGGTGGCCAGGCCGATGATCGGCAAGGAGGCGGACCGGTACGTGCCGTTCCTCTTCTCGCTGTTCTTCTTCGTCTGGATCATGAACCTGATGGAGATCATCCCGGTCGCCAGCTTCCCGGCGACCTCGAAGATCGCCTTCCCGGCCTCCATCATGGCGATGGTCTACCTCACCTACTGGACGCTGGCGATCAGGCGCAAGGGGCTGTGGGGCTTCCTGCGCGGCACGATCCCCACCGGCGTGCCGCTGTGGGTGCTGGCGATCCTCGTCCCGGTCGAGTGGGCGCGGGTGCTGATCGTGCAGCCCTTCACCCTGATGGTGCGGCTGTTCGCCAACATGTTCGCCGGGCACATGCTGCTGGCCACCTTCATGGCGGCCACCTGGTACCTGACCAGCGCGTCGATCGGAGCGCTCTTCGCCGCGGGCTCGCTGGCCATGGTGATCGTGCTCACCGGCTTCGAGATGCTGATCCAGGCCCTTCAGGCCTACATCTTCATCATGCTCACCTCGCAGTACATCGGCGAGTCGCTCGCCACCGAAGGCCACTGATCCGCCCCGCCCCAGCACCACAAGCCAACCGGTGGACAGCCCGCCGGTTCGACTCGAAGGAACTGACACAACATGTCCGCAGTTGACCTCGCCGCCACCGGTGTCACCGGCTCCCTCGGCGCCGTCGCCTACGGCCTGGCCGCCATCGGCCCGGGCATCGGCATCGGCCTGATCTTCGGCCACTCGGTGGAGGCCATCGCCCGCCAGCCCGAGGCCCGCGGCACGATCATGTCCACCGCGTGGATCGGCTTCGCGCTGACCGAGGCGCTGGCGCTCATCGGCATCGTCATGCCGTTCGTCTTCGGCAAGTGACCGACGCGGAGCCAGGCAGGTAAGGAGGCACCACCGTGGCACAGCTCACGATCCTCGCCGACCAGAACCCGATCGTGCCCGACACGACGGAGCTGATCCTCGGCATCGTCTCGTTCGCGATCGTCTTCTTCTTCCTCTACATCAAGGTGCTGCCCGGCGTGCGCAAGGTGCTGGCCGAGCGTACCGAGGCGATCGAGGGCGGCCTACAGAAGGCCGAGGTCGCCCAGGCCGAAGCCGAGCGGATCAGGGCCGAGTTCACCGCGAAGCTGGCCGAGTCGCGGCACGAGGCGGCCGAGGTGCGGGCCAAGGCCCAGGCCGAGGGCGCCGCGCTGGTGGACAAGGCCCGCGAGGAGGGGGTCAGGCAGCGCGAGGCCATCGTCGCCGCCGGGCACGCCCAACTGACCGCGGACCGCAACTCCGCGGTCTCCGTCCTCAAGGCCGACCTCGGCAAGCTCGCGGTGGAGCTGGCGGACAAGATCGTCGGCGAGCGGGCCGCCGACAGCGCCCTACAGGAGCGGATCATCGACCGGTTCCTCGACGAGCTCGACGCCCGTCTCGGCGCCCCGGCCGGTGCGGCTTCCGCGCCGGGACAGGCGGGCTGATGCGCGGCGCGAGTCGGGATTCGCTCAAGCAGGCCCAGGAGTCGCTGGCCGCGCTGACCGGCATGCCGTCGACGGACGTCACGGCGTTGTCCGACGGCCTCGCGGCCGTCGGCGCGGCGCTCGACGGCGACGTGTCGCTGCGCCGGCTGCTCACCGACCCCTCCCGCGATCCGCAGCAGCGCGCGGCGCTGGTCGCCGCGCTGTTGACCGGCAAGCTCGGCGAGCCGGTCGTGGACCTGGTGGCGGGCATGGTGCGCGGCCGCTGGTCGCAGCCGCGCGACCTGGCCGACGCGGTCGACGTGCTGGCCACCGAGGCCGAGCTGGCCCTGGCCGAGCGGGCCGGTGCCCTCGACGCGGTCGAGGACGACCTGTTCCGCTTCGGCAGGATCCTGGCGGCCGAGCCCGAACTGGCCGCCGGCCTGTCCGAGCACGGTTTCAGCCGACACGGTGCCGCCGCGCAGCGCACCGCGCTGGTGGACTCGCTGCTCGCGGGCAAGGCGAGCCCGTCCGCGCTGCGGCTGATCCGCCGGCTGGTGGCCGCCCCGCGCGGGCGGTCCGTGGTGACCGGGGTCGAGGAGCTCAGCCGGATCGCGGCGGCGCGCCGCGAGCGCATCACCGCCCTGGTGACCGCCGCGGTACCGCTGACCGAGGCGCAGCGCGCCCGGCTCTCCGGCATCCTGGCCCGAGCTTATGGACGCGACATCCGGCTGAACGTGGAGCTCGACCAGGAGCTGATCGGCGGCATGACCATCCGGATCGGCGACGACATCATCGACGGCTCGATCGCGGGACGCCTGGCCGAAGCCTCGCGCCGGGTCTCGCACTGACACGACGTGACCCTCCGGGCCGGAGGGTGGCAGTACCAACGCGCGGGCGAAGGCCCGGATGCGGTGACATCGAGGGCCGAAGGCCCGGGAGAACTAGGGAGTAAGAAAGACTCATGACGGAGCTCACGATCCGTCCCGAGGAGATTCGGGACGCGCTGGAGCGCTTCGTCTCGTCGTACGAGCCTTCGGCCGCGAACGTCGACGAGATCGGTACGGTCACCGAGGTCGGTGACGGTATCGCCAAGGTCGAGGGCCTGCCCTCGGCCATGACCAACGAACTGCTCAAGTTCGAGGACGGCACGCTCGGCATCGCGCTGAACCTGGACGTGCGCGAGATCGGTGTGGTCGTCATGGGCGACTACACCGGCATCGAGGAGGGGCAGGCGGTCCGCCGCACCGGGGACATCCTGTCCGCGCCGGTCGGCGACAACTTCCTCGGCCGGGTGGTGGACCCGCTGGGCAACCCGATCGACGGCCTCGGCCCGATCGAGGCGGAGACCCGGCGCGTGCTGGAACTCCAGGCCCCCACGGTCATGCAGCGCCAGTCGGTCAACGAGCCGCTGCAAACCGGCATCAAGGCCATCGACTCGATGACCCCGATCGGCCGCGGCCAGCGCCAGCTGATCATCGGCGACCGGCAGACCGGCAAGACCGCGGTCTGCATCGACACCATCCTGAACCAGAAGGCGAACTGGGACTCCGGCGACCCGAAGAAGCAGGTGCGCTGCATCTACGTCGCGGTCGGCCAGAAGGGCTCGACGATCGCCGCGGTGCGCCAGGCGCTTGAGGACAACGGTGCGCTGGAGTACACGACCATCGTCGCCGCCCCGGCCTCCGACCCGGCCGGCTTCAAGTACCTGGCCCCGTACACCGGCTCGGCCCTCGGCCAGCACTGGATGTACGCCGGCAAGCACGTGCTGATCATCTTCGACGACCTTTCCAAGCAGGCCGAGGCGTACCGCGCCATGTCGCTGCTGCTGCGCCGCCCGCCGGGCCGCGAGGCGTACCCCGGCGACGTGTTCTACTTGCACTCCCGGCTGCTGGAGCGCTGCGCGAAGCTGTCCGACGACATGGGCGCGGGCTCGATGACCGGCCTGCCGATCGTCGAGACCAAGGCGAACGACATCTCGGCGTTCATCCCGACCAACGTCATCTCCATCACCGACGGCCAGTGCTTCCTGGAGACCGACCTGTTCAACTCGGGCGTGCGTCCCGCGGTGAACGTCGGCACCTCGGTCTCCCGGGTCGGCGGCGCGGCGCAGGTCAAGTCGATGCGCCAGGTCTCCGGCTCGCTGCGGGTGGATCTGGCCCAGTTCCGCGACCTGGAGGCGTTCGCCGCCTTCGCGTCGGACCTCGACGACGCATCCAAGGCGCAGCTGGCCCGCGGCCAGCGCATCGTCGAGCTGCTCAAGCAGCCGCAGTACAGCCCGTTCCCGGTGCAGGAGCAGGTCGTCTCGATCTGGTCCGGCACCTCCGGCGAGTTGGACGAGGTCCCGGTCGAGGACATCCGGCGGTTCGAGGCCGAGTTCCTCGACCACCTGCGCTCCGCGCACCCGGAGATCCTGAGCAGCATCGCCGCGAAGAACGAGAAGCTCTCCGACGACGACCTCGCCCTGCTGCGCTCCGCGATCGACTCCTTCAAGAACACCTTCGAGAAGAGCGACGGGCAACTGCTGCGCGGCGACGTGTCGGTCGGCGCCCTGGACCCGTCCGAGGTGGGCCAGGAGACGATCACCCGGCACACGAAGGGCTGAGCGTCGTGACGACGACCTATCAGGGCTCTTCGAACTTGACCGCGGCCTCGTCGGCGGCTGTGGGCTCGACCGCCGCTGCGCGTCGGCCGACCCTGCGCCGCCGGCCACGGTCGAGTTCGAGGACGGCCGACCAGACCGACCGCTCCGGGAAGGAGGGCTGAGGCCATGGGCGGGCAACTCCGGGTCTACCGGCGGCGCATCGCGTCCGTCTCCGCGACCAAGAAGATCACCCGGGCGCAGGAGCTGATCGCCACCGCGCGCATCGTCAAGGCGCAGCAGCGTGTCGCGCAGTCGACCCCTTACGCACGGGAGATCACCCGCGCCGTCTCCGCGGTGGCCTCGCACTCCAACGCGAAGCACCCGCTGATCGGCGAGCGCCCGCAGCTGCGGCGCGCGGCGATCGTGCTGATCACCGCGGACCGCGGCTTCGCCGGGGCGTACAACACCGCGGCGATCAAGCAGGCCGAGCAGCTCGCGGCGCTGCTGCGCGAGCAGGGCAAGGAGATCGACCGGTACGTGATCGGCCGCAAGGGCGTCACGTTCTACACCTTCCGGGGCGTCACGCCGGCCGGGACGTGGACCGGGTTCTCCGACAACCCGCAGTACGGCGACGCGGCGGCGATCGGCGACGCGCTGATCGAGTCCTTCCTCAAGGGCGGCGAGGACGGCGGCGTCGACGAGCTGCACGTGGTCTCCACCGAGTTCGTCACGATGCTGAGCCAGAACCCGACGGCGGCGCGCTTCCTGCCGCTGGAGATCGAGGAGAGCACCGAGGCGCCGCCCGGCGGGGTCTTCCCGCTCTACGAGTTCGAGCCCTCGCCCGCCGAGGTGCTCGACGCGCTGCTGCCGAACTACATCAAGGCGCGGCTCTACAACGCCCTGCTCCAGTCGGCCGCCTCCGAGCACGCCGCCCGGCGGCGGGCGATGAAGTCGGCGACGGACAACGCCACGGACCTCATCCGCCAGCTCACCCGGCTGGCCAACTCGGCTCGCCAGGCCGAGATCACCCAGGAGATCAGCGAGATCGTGGGCGGCGCGAACGCGCTGGCCGAAACGTCCGCGGGAAGCGAATAGGAACCATGACGACCACTGACCAGGCGACCACGACCGGCGTCGGCCGCGTCTCGCGGATCATCGGTCCCGTCGTCGACGTGGAATTCCCCGTCGACGCGATGCCGGAGCTGAACAACGCGCTGACCATCGACTACGACTTCCAGGGCGAGAGCCGCACGCTGACCCTTGAGGTCGCCCAGCACATCGGCGACAACATGGTCCGCGCCATCGCGATGAAGCCCACCGACGGCCTCGTGCGCGGCTCCGAGGTGAAGGACAGCGGCGGCCCGATCTCGGTGCCGGTCGGCAACATCACCCTGGGGCACGTGTTCAACGTGACCGGCGACGTCCTCAACCTCAAGGACGGCGAGCAGTTCGAGGCCGGCGAGCGCTGGGGCATCCACCGCAAGGCGCCGAGCTTCGACCAGCTGGACTCGAAGACCGAGATGTTCGTCACCGGCATCAAGGTCATCGACCTGCTCACCCCGTACGTCAACGGCGGCAAGATCGGCCTGTTCGGCGGCGCGGGCGTGGGCAAGACGGTGCTGATCCAGGAACTGATCTACCGGGTCGCGGAGAACTTCGGCGGCGTCTCCGTCTTCGCCGGCGTCGGCGAGCGCACCCGCGAGGGCAACGACCTGATCGCGGAGATGACCGAGACCGGTGTCATCGAGAAGACCGCGCTGGTCTACGGCCAGATGGACGAGCCGCCGGGCACCCGTCTGCGCGTCGCGCTCTCGGCGCTGACCATGGCCGAGTACTTCCGCGACGTGCAGAAGCAGGACGTGCTGCTGTTCATCGACAACATCTTCCGCTTCACCCAGGCGGGCTCCGAAGTCTCGACCCTGCTCGGCCGCATGCCGTCCGCGGTGGGCTACCAGCCGACCCTGGCCGACGAGATGGGCCAGCTCCAGGAGCGCATCACCTCGACCCGAGGCCACTCCATCACCTCGGTGCAGGCGATCTACGTGCCCGCGGACGACATCACCGACCCGGCGCCGCACACCACCTTCGCCCACCTGGACGCGACGACGGTGCTGAGCCGTCCGATCACCCAGAAGGGCATCTACCCGGCCGTGGACCCGCTGGACTCGACCAGCCGCATCCTCGACCCGCGGTACATCTCCAAGGACCACTACGAGACCGCGACCCGGGTCAAGGCGATCCTGCAGAAGTACAAGGATCTTCAGGACATCATCGCGATCCTGGGCGTGGACGAGCTGTCCGAAGAGGACAAGATCACCGTGCAGCGCGCACGGCGGATCGAGCGCTTCCTGTCCCAGAACACGTACGTGGCCCGGATCTTCACCGGCGTCGACGGCTCGTTCGTGCCGCTGGACGAGACCATCGCCGCGTTCACGGCGATCGCCGACGGCAAGTACGACCACGTGCCCGAGCAGGCGTTCTTCATGTGTGGTGGGCTCGAAGACCTCGAACGCAAAGCCAAGGAACTGACCAAGTGGGCCGGGCGGCCCCGCCGGACGGCGGCGCTGACCGGCTCACCGGAACCGGTCAGCCGCCCCCGGCGGGTCCGCTAGGCTTTCCCGCACGAGGAGTGGAGGAGCCGCATCGTGGCTGAACTCGAAGTGACGCTCGTCGCGGCGGACCGCGAGGTCTGGTCCGGCAGGGCGTCGCTGGTGATCGCCAAGACCGCGGACGGCGATGTCGGCGTGATGCACGGTCACCAGCCGATCCTGTCCGTGCTGTCCCCGTCGGTGGCGACGATCAGGACCGTGGTGGACGGTGTGCCGGGGGAGACCCTGAAGGTGGCGGTGCACGGCGGCTTCATCGCGGTGGACGACAACCGGGTCTCGCTGCTGAGCGAGGCGGCCGAGTTGTCCGACGAGATCGACGTCGCCAGGGCCCAGGAAGCGCTGACCCGTGCCCGGGCCGGCGAGTTCGACAGGGACTCGGAAGCCGCCGCGCTGCGTGCCGAGGTACGCCTGCGCGCCGCGGGCCGCGCCGTGCACTAGGGGGTGTTTGAGAAGTGGTGTCGGGGTCGCGTCGCCTGTCACGCGCGCTCGCCGCGCTGTCGGGCCGTGCCCGTACTGCCGGTATGGGAACGGCCCTCCGCCTTGCGGTCGCACGCGCCATGCGTCGCGCCCTTGTCCGACCCCACTTCTCAAACACCCCCTAAGGCGACGGAGCAGGAGCATCCGTGCATGCGACGGTGACGGTGAGGGGCCGGGGCCGAAGGGGGCCGGGCAGGGCGAGGGCGAAACGCCCGAGCCGTGCGCATCCGTGCGCTGCGGCGTCCGGCTGTCCGGATGGACACGGACAGGCGCGGGCGGTGTAGCCGATGGTTCTCACCGACCTGCTGGATGGCCTCGTCACCACGGTGCTGGTGCTGCTACTCGGCATAGGCGTCCTATTCGCCCGGCGGGTGGTGATCCGCCGACGCGGCGGCACGTTCGATTGCAGCCTGCGCCTGACCCCCGGGTCGGCGCAGGCTGCGGTGCATTTCGGAACCTCGCACCAAACGGCCGTGGCGCAGCGCGGTACCAGCACCCCGCTCAGCGCGGCCGGAGTGCGCGCCGGACGCGGCTGGTCCTACGGGGTGGCCCAGTACGAGAACGACCGGATCGACTGGTTCCGCATCTTCTCCTACGCCTTCCGCCCGGCCGCGGTGCTCACCCGCCCCAACCTGGAAGTGATCGGCCGCAGAGACGCCGAAGGCCATGAGGAACTCGCGCTCTTCCCCGGTTGGACCATCGTCGAGTGCAGATTCGGTGCCGGCCTGGTGGAACTGGCGATGTCCCCCGACGCGCTGACCGGCTTCCTGTCCTGGATCGAGGGCGCCCCGCCCGGCCAGAACGTCAGCAGAGTCTCCTGACGAACCTGACCTGGCCCCCGCCTCGATCCCCCTCGGTCCCCGCCCCCATCCCGCACCGACCCCACGTGCTTCCCGAGCCGTATACCGCCCACACAAGTCAGACTATTGTGAAGCAGTAGCCACACGCGAGGAGCGGCCGGTGAGCGCAACCCACGGCGCGGATCTGGCCCGCGCCCAACGCCTCCTCGCTCTCAAGCGGACCGGCGAAGCCCTCGCAATAGTGACCGTCGTGCTCTCGTCGCAGCCCGACGACCCGGCCGCGCTGCGCCTGGCCGCACGTTGCCAGTCGGCCCTGGGCAGCAACGCGGAAGCGCTGCGTACCGCGAAAGCAGCGGTCGCCGCTGATCCGCATTCCGAGCACGGCTACCGCATTCTCGCGGAGGTGTTGCGCCGCACGAAGAGTCACAAGGCCGCGGCCGAGGCGGCGGCCGAGGCGGTGCGCCTGGCTCCCGAGGAGTGGCGCGCGCACCTGACGCAAGCACAGTGCCTCCTGCGCGTGGACCCCAACGCCGCGCTCAAAGCCGCCGAACGCGCCTGCGAACTGGCCCCGCAAAGCGCGGACACCCACTACGTCCGCGGCGCGATTCTCAGAACGCTGCGCAAGAAGGAGGAAGCCCGAGCCGCCTACCGACAAGCGCTGGCGATCAACCCCCAGCACGCGCAGGCGCATGGCGCCCTCGCGATACTCGATCAGTCCAGGTGGGGCTGGGGCGGTTCGTTGCGAGGCTTCCGCAGGGCGCTGAGCATAGATCCGCAGCAGCGCACCCTCCGACTCAACCTCGAATCAGTCATCTTGCGACGCCTGTGGCGCCTCGGCTGGCTGGCCGTGATCGGAATGCAGATAGTCAGCGGAAGCGCAGAGTCCTCCAGCGGCCACGAAGTGCGCGTCACAGCCGTGGTCGCAGACGCGGTGCTCGTCGCGGCAACCTGGGCCCTGCTGTGGCCGAACCGCCGAGACCTGGGCGTATTCGGCTGGCGCCTGGTGCGCACCGACCGCAGAGCACTGGCCTGCGAATCCGTCGTCGTTGGCGCCGTGCTCCTGATCGCCGCCTGCGCCATCGCGCCGTCCATCACGAACAGCGGCATCTACGTCGGCGTGTGGCTCGCCGCGGAACTGGCCGTGGTGCTGATCCTGTTCCAGCTCAGAGCCATGGCGCGCCGAGTGGCCCGCAACCCTGAAGCGCTGTGACGCGACGTATTTCTGGTGCAGCGCGAGCGAATCCTCAGCACGCGGCGCCTCGACGGTTTCGTGTGCGTGTCGATGGGTCCAGAGCGGGTCGAGTATGACGGCTGGGCCGAGCAGGAGCCCGAAGACGTCGCCCGCCAACTGACCGACGCGGCGCTCATGCTGGCCAACGTGCTCGACCGCCTCGACGCCGAGGCCTGGAAGCGCGAAATGCTCTACCCGTATCCGGAACCGGCCACCCGCACCATCTCTTGGGTCGCGCTGCACACCGTGCACGAAGCGCACCACCACCACTTCGACATCCGCCGCCTGCTGCAAGGCAGTTGAGCGGAGGCAGGCGTGACTATGCGGATTTCACTCGCCCCGCCGCCCGGATACACCCGCTCCTGATCAGCAAAGTGTGCCCGGCGGAGCAGACCGCTCCGGTCAGGTTGCGCCTGCCTCGGCTGTCTTCCCGTGCGACTGCCAGAGGCGCGCCGATGCCCCGTCCCGTCCGCTGCTGTGGTCGCGTGCATGTACTTGACGTACATCATGTACGTGGGTAATGATGCCAGAGAGGACGGGAGGGCATCATGGCCACGTTGCATTACGAAAAGGTCTCGGACGCTCGCGATAACTTCAAAGCACTCCTCGACGCCGCCAGCCACGGCCGACCTGCGACGGTGCGCCGTGATGATCAAACAGCCGCAGTCGTGGACGCGGATCGGCTCCGTTACTTTCTTGCCAAGATCTGTCCTAATGCGACTGTGGTGTCAGAGTCCGGTAGCTGGTGGGTCTTCATCACGGGCCTCCCCATCTCGGCTGACGGGTCGACTCTGGACGAAGCCCTGGACGAGACGGTCGCCGCGCTGCGCGAATATGCGGAAGACTGGCAAGATCACCTCTCGACCGCACCGAACCATGCCGGCAACTGGGGCCTCGTCCAGCTTGTCGGGCTTAGCACGGACGCGCAGTTGCGCACGTGGCTTTGCGGCACGCCCTCATGAAATGGCCGGCACCCACGCGTGCGGACCTTCAGCGATTCTGTGTCAATGAAGGTTGGCGCGAGGTGCGCAATGCACGAGGGAGCACGGGCACGCACCACGTCACCTACGAGTTCGCACTCGCTGATGGCAGGATTCTGAGGACTCGGATCTCACACCCTCCGGACAGGTCCGTATTCGGGCCGGGAGTATGGCGGCATATCCTTCGTGATCAGATCGACGTGTCTGAGGCCGAGTTCTGGGCGTGCGTCAGAGACGGTGTCAGGCCGAGACGTGGGAAAGTTGAGCCGGCGGAGGAATCTATCCCTCTGGAAGTCGTTCAACTGCTCATCCATCGAGTCGGTCTCTCCGAAGCCGAACTGGCGGAGCTCACCCGTGACGAAGCGATCGCGCGCCTCAACAAGTTCTGGGCAGGATGAGAACGGGCACTTGCCTGCGCAAACATCGGCAGGTGCGGTGTCTTCTGAGGAACGCGCGGATATGCGCAGCCGATATCGCGGCGGCGGATGAGGCGGGGCTGGCGGAGCCACTGGGAGCGGAGCGGTTTTTCACGATGGATGTTTGTTGCCCGTACGGTGTGCCGAGCCGTTCGGTTGGCTATGCGTTCTGACCTGCCAGTTCTGTCAGTGCCGCGCCCCGAGTCTTGAGGTCGGAAACGTTTACGGGCTGCTGTCGGCGACGTGCTGATTGGGTGGCGGGGTGGCGGTTGTGAGTATGCGGCTGCGGTTGTGCAGGCGTCAAGGGAGTCCGTCCTGACTCTGCTGATTGCTACGGGCTGCTGTTGCCGCAGGTCGCGGGTGGGGATCGGGCGGTCGGTCGCGGCCCGAATTCGCGAGTGAAGTTCTGGAAAATCTTGGTCTAGACCATTGACGCATCGATTGGTGTAGTCCACTTTGAGATCAGTCGGCGCCCAAGAGGCGGGGAGGCGACACCCGGTACCCATGGCCACGGGAGCGGCACGGCCTGATCGGTTACTCGACAGGAAGGTGCACATGTCCCCGCACAGACGTTTCACGATCCTGGCTTCCAGCTGCGCACTGGCCACGACTGCGGCAGTCGGCGTCACGTTCGTCTCAGCTGACTCTGCCTCCGCGGCCACCTCGTGGCCGGCGCACGTGATGGCGCCGTACGTTGACACCGGGTTCTCCAGCGTCAACGCGGCGCTGTCCGGCTCGACGCTGAGCAATATCGCCACCAACTACGGCGACAAGTACTTCACTCTGGCGTTCGTCAACGGCTCGGGCTGCGCGTGGAGCATGTACAACGCCGCGACGTATCAGAGCGAGGTGAACGATCTGCGTTCGGCCGGCGGGGACGCGATCATCTCCTTCGGCGGATGGACCGCGGACAGCGGCGGCACCGACCTCGGCGCTGCCTGTTCCTCGGCGGCTGCGGCGGCCGCGCAGATCGAAGGGGTCGTCAGCTACTTCAACGCCACGCGCATCGACTTCGACATCGAGTCGATCGCGCTGTCGAACCACAACGACGTGGACCTGACGAACCAGGCCCTGGCGCTGGTGCGCTCCTGGGCGTCCGGCAGCGGACGGGCACTGTCGATCTCGTACACGCTCCCGGTGCTTCCCGGCGGACTGACCTCGGACGGCTTGTTCGTGCTCAGCAACGGGTCATCGCACGGATTCCGGCCGGACGTGGTCAACATCATGGCTATGGACTACGGCAGCTCGGGCACCGAGATGGGCACCGCCGCCGAGCAGGCTCTGGACTCCACCGCGAGCCAGGTGGCCTCCGCCTACGGGCTCTCCAGCGCGTCCGCTTACGCGATGATGGGCCTGACGCCGATGATCGGTCAGAACGACTCCGCCGGCGAGATATTCACGCTCTCCGACGCCTCGATGGTCGAGTCCTACGCCGCGTCCAAGGGCATCGCGTTGCTGACGTTCTGGTCCGAGGGCCGGGACAACGGCGGCTGCCCCGGCCAGACGAGCGCGTCCTCGACCTGTAGCGGCGTCAGTCAGAGCACCGGTCAGTTCACCAGCGCCTTCAACGGCTTCACCGGCGGAAGCGGTGGGGGTGGCGGAGGCACCACCAGCACTGTCGGGGGCGCGATCATCGGCAACGCCGGGATGTGCGTCGACGTGCGGGCAGCCAACACCGCCAACTTCACGCCAGTCCAGATCTACACCTGCAACGGCACCAACGCGCAGCAGTGGACCGTGCAGACCGGCAACACCCTGCAAGCGCTTGGCAAGTGCATGGACATCTACGCCGCCGGTACGACTAACGGCACGACCGTGGATCTCTATGACTGCAACGGCACCGGCGCACAGGTGTGGGTGCCCCAGTCCAACGGGTCGCTGCTCAATCCGCAGTCCGGCAGGTGCCTGGACGACCCGAACTCCTCGACGACCGCGGGCACCCAGCTCCAGATCTGGGACTGCAACGGCACCGTCGCGCAGGCCTGGAACGTCCCCGGCCCGATCGTCTCGGGCGTCTCGTCCGGCCTGTGCGTGGATGATCAGTCCTCGAACACCACCAACTTCAACCCGATCCAGATCTGGACCTGCAACGGCACCGCCGCACAGGCCTGGACCGTTGTCCCGGCCAGCAACACGCTGCATGTCCTCGGCAAGTGCATGGACGTCAACAGCGGAGGCACGAGCGACGGCACGAAGATCGACCTCTACGACTGCAACGGCACCGGCTCCCAGGTCTTCGTGCCCCAGTCCAACGGGTCGCTGCTCAACCCGCAGTCCGGCAGGTGCTTGGACGACCCGAACTCCTCGACCAGCGCGGGCACCCAGCTCCAGATCTGGGACTGCAACGGTACGTCGGCGCAGCACTGGAACCTGCCGTGAGCGCTGTGAGCTGAGTTGGCCGTGAACCGTTAGGTGTTGTGTTTCCCCGTTCGTGTGGGCCGGTGGCATTCGCTGCCGGCCCACATCCTTTATCCAGCACTCGCTGTCGCGTTTGGTGAAGGCGCGCGATACGACGGCGTCGTACCTCGAAGCCATTCGGCCTTAGCCGGATCCACCAGCTGAAACTATCCGGCGTTGCCCGGCTCAGTCAGGGTCGCGCGACGAGTCACCGTCGCGTGATGCTCCGGGCTGCCAGAGGACGTCGCCGACGGCTTCGCCTTCGCCTTCACCTGTCACGGTGCTGTGGTTGGCTGCTCGGGCGAGGATGAACAGTAGGTCGGACAGTCGGTTGAGGTACTTGGCGGTCAGGGCGTTCATCGTGTCGCCGTGGGCGTCGAGGGCGGCCCAGGTCGCGCGTTCGGCGCGGCGGGTGACTGTGCGGGCGACGTGCAGGAGGGCTGAGCCGGGGGTGCCGCCGGGGAGGATGAACGAACGTAGCGCGGGCAGGTCGTCGTTGAAGTGGTCGCAGTCGCGCTCCAGGCGGTCGATGTCGCGCTGCTCGATGCGCAGGGGTGGGATTTCCGGGTCGTCGACGACCGGGTTGCACAGGTCGGCGCCTACGTCGAACAGTTCGTTCTGGATCCGGCTCAACGCGCCGCTGATCTGTTCTGGCAGGCCGCCGAGGGCGATGGCGGCGCCGATGGCGCAGTTGGCTTCGTCGACGTCGGCGTAGGCGATCAGGCGCGGGTCGTTCTTGGTCGTCTTGCTCATGTCGCCGAGGCGGGTTGTGCCGTCGTCTCCGGTACGGGTGTAGATCCGGGTCAGATTCACCATGTCCGAAGGGTACCCGGGTCCGGGTAGGCTGCCAGAGCCGGTTACCGCCGGGTAGATACGAGTGTGAGGGAGCGTGGCAGGGTGGCCAGACAGCTCGCCGTGATCGGCGCGGGCCTGATGGGGGCGGGGATCGCCCAGGTGTCGGCGGTGGCCGGCTACGACGTGATCCTGCGCGACGTGACGACGGAGGCGACCGCGCGCGGGGTGGCCGCGATCGAGGCCTCGCTCGGAAGGTTCGTGTCCAAGGGGAAGATCTCCCGCGAGGACGCCGACGCCGCGCTGAGCCGGATCACCGCGACCACCGAGCTGGACGCCGCCGGTTCGGCGGACATCGTGGTCGAGGCGGTGTACGAGGACATCGAGGTCAAGCACGCGGTCTTCCGCTCGCTCGACAAGATCTGCAAGGACGGCGCGGTCCTCGGCACGAACACGTCCGCGCTGCCGATCACGCTGGTCGCCTCGGTCACCGAGCGGCCGGAGGCGGTGGTCGGGACGCACTTCTTCTCGCCGGTGCCGATGATGGCGCTGTGCGAGCTGGTACGGGGATACAAGACGTCCGACTCGACTCTGGCGGCGGCGCGGGCGTTCGCCGAGGCCGTCGGCAAGACGTGTGTCGTGGTCAACAGGGACGTCGCCGGTTTTGTCACCACGCGGCTGATCACCGCGCTGATCGTGGAGGCGGCGCACCTGGTGGAGACCGGCGTGGCCAGCGCCGAGGATGTCGATCTGGCGTGCAAGCTCGGCTTCGGGCACGCGATGGGGCCGCTGGCCACGGCCGACCTGACCGGCGTGGACATCATCCGCAACGCGGCGCGCAACATCTACACCGAGACGCACGATCCGAAGTTCGCGGTCCCGGAGCTGCTCAACCGGATGGTGACCGCGGGGGAACTGGGGCGTAAGGCGGGGAAGGGGTTCTACGAGTACGAGGGCTGATGTCGCGTGTTTGGTGCGCCGGCGGGATTCGGGCCGCGTTGTCGGGTCCGGTTCCCGCCGGCGTGTTCGTGTCCAGCGTGTATGTGGTATGTGTGGCTCAGCCGCGGCCGGTGGCGTCCAGGGCTTGGCCGCGCAGGGTGCGCAACGTGCCGTCGCGCTGCTCCAGCAGCAGGCGGCGCAGCGGCGCGGGGATCGTGGTCTCGTCCTCGGCGAGCACCGCGTCTACGGCATCGACGATGCGCTGTTCGACGATCAGCACCGGGTACAGGCCCTTGACCAGCAGCTGCGCCATGTGCGGCGTGCGGGTCGCCCACAGGTCCGCCACCTTCGCGAAGTAGCGGTCCGCGTACGGGGCCTGTAGCTCGCGCTGGTCGGCCTGCCGGAAGCCCATGATCACGGCCAGCAGCGTCTCGTTCGGCAGCTCGTCCGAGTCGACCATTGACGACCAGGCCGCGGCCTTGGCTTCCACCGTCGGCATCGCGGCGCGCGCGGAGGCGCCGTGACGTTTGCCCGCCGCGGTCGCGTCCCGCTCCTCCTCGGCGGCGATCTGGCTCTCCGGCGCGCGGCCGGTCGCCGCCAAGCGGTGCAGCAGAGACCAGCGCAGGTCCGTGTCGACCTCCAGGCCGTCGATCGACTCCGTCCCGGCCAGCAGGCCGGAGAGCAGGTCGAGGTGCTCGGTCGAGCGGGCCACGGACGCAAGGGCCCGCACCCAGCACAGCTGCACGTCGCTGCCAGGTGCCGCGGCGAGTAGCTGCGCGTGTGCGAACGAGGCCCACTTCGCCGCCCCCTCCTCACGCCACGCCGGGGCCGCGTACAGGTCGATCGCCGACTTCGCTTGCCGCTGGAGGGACTGGAGCACGCCGATGTCCGTCTCGCGCTGCGCGCCGGAGATGATCAGTGCCACGTAGTCGCGCGCGGGCAGTTCCGCGTTGCGGACCATGTCCCAGGCGGCGACCCAGCTCAGCGCGCGCGGCAGCGACTCGGTGAACTCGCCGATCGACTCGACCAGCGTCGACACCGAGCGCTCGTCGAAACGGATCGTGGTGTACGACAGATCGTCGTCGTTGAGCAGCACCAGGTCCGGCTGCTTCACTCCGACCAGTTCCGGCACCTCGGTCAGCGCGCCGTCCACGTCCAGTTCCAGCTGGCGCGTGCGTACCAGGCCCTGCGGCGTGCGGTCGTACAGTCCGACCGCGATTCGGTGCGGGCGCAGCGTCGGGTAGTCGGCAGGGGCTTCCTGTGCGATCGCGAACTCGGCGTAGGTGCCGTTGTCGTTGAGGGTGAAGACGGGGCGCAGCGTGTTCGGCCCGGCGGTTTCGAGCCAGGCCTTGGACCAGGCGCCCAGGTCGCGGCCCGAAGCCTCCTCCAGCGCGCCGAGCAGGTCCGACAGCCGGGTGTTGCCCCACGCGTGCCGCTGGAAGTACGTGCGCAGGCCGTTGACGAAGCCCTCGTCACCGACGTACGCCACCAACTGCTTGAGCACCGAGGCGCCCTTCGCATAGGTGATGCCGTCGAAGTTGACGTAGACGTCCTCCAGGTCGCGGATCTCAGCGACGATCGGGTGCGTCGAGGGCAGCTGGTCCTGCGCGTAAGCCCACGTCTTCTGGGCGTTGGCGAACGACGTCCAGGCGCCGGTCCAGCGTGTCGCCTCGGCCAGGCAGCGCACCGACGCGTACGTGGCGAACGACTCGTTGAGCCACAGGTCGTTCCACCACTCCATGGTGACCAGGTCGCCGAACCACATGTGCGCGAGCTCGTGCAGGATCGTCTCGGCGCGGCGCTCGTAGGCCGCGTCGGTGACCTTCGAGCGGAAGACGTAGTCCTCGCGGAAGGTCACGCAGCCGGCGTTCTCCATCGCGCCCACGTTGTATTCGGGCACGAACAGTTGGTCGTACTTCGGGAACGGGTAAGGCAGGTCGAACAGGTTCTGGTAGTAGTCGAAGCCCCGCTTGGTCACGTCGAGGATCTCCTCGACGTCCAGGTACTCGGCCAGCGACTTGCGGCAGGCCACCGCCATCGGCACCACGGCGCCGTCCGACGAGGTGTAGGTGTCGCGCACCACGTGGTAGTCGCCGGCGACCAGCGCCGTGACGTACGTCGACATCCGCTCGGTCGGCGCGAACCGCCACACCGCGTGCCCGTCGCCGAGCAGCTCGCGCTGCGGGGTCGGCGAGTTGGAGAACAGCTCCCAGCCCGCCTGGCCGGTCACCGTGAACCGGAAGGTCGCCTTGAGGTCCGGCTGCTCGAAGTTGGCGAAGACTCGCCGCGCGTCGGGGACCTCGAACTGGGTGTAAAGCGACACGCCGCCGTCCACCGGGTCCACCATCCGGTGCAGGCCCTCGCCGGTGTGGCTGTACTCGCAGACCGACCGGACCTTCAGCTCGTTGTCGGCGGCCAGTGCGTCGAGCGCGATGCGGGAGTCGGCGAACACCTCGGCCGGGTCCAGCGACCGGCCGTTGAGCACGATCTCCTCGACGCTCACGGCGACCAGGTCGGCGAAGGTGGCGGAGCCGGGCTCGGCGGCGAATCGCACGACGCTCGTGGACGCGAAGGTCTCGGGTCCGGTGGTCAGGTCGAGCTCGACTTCGTAAGACGAGACCGACACGAGGCGGGCGCGTTCCGCCGCCTCCTCGCGGGTGAGATTGGTACCGGGCACTTTGCTGCACGGCTCCTTACGCATAGGCGCTGACTGGTAGATCGATCCTCGCACGGCCGGGCTCGTGCCGGCGTCGCGGAATCTGACGACGAAGCTATCTCCTCGCGGCGTTGGAGGCCGAACCCGTGGACGGGAATAATGAGGGAGACTGTAGTGACCCGACATGATGGCGCAAGGGCTGTCGCCGAATTCAGGTTCGATTCCCGTGTCGAACAAACGTATGCCGATGACGTGCTGTTGGCGCCGTCGCGGCGCGGCGCGGGGAGCCGTCCCGGGTGAAAAAAAGAACCCTGATCGGCCGTAACCGATCAGGGTTCTTCGATGGGTTTTCCGAACCGGCCAGGTCAGCTGACGCGCGTGCGCTCCGGCTCGGGCGCACCGTCTGCGGCAGCGGTGCCGAGCGCGAGTGCCGCCCCCTCGGCCGCGGCCTCGTCACCGTCGGCCTCGATGCGGGCGGGCGACGGCTCGATACGCAGGATCCTGGCCAGCCACACCGGCATCCACCAGTTCCACCGGCCGAACAGCGCGATCAGCGCCGGGACCAGCAGCGCCCGCACGATGGTCGCGTCCAGCAGGATGCCCGTGCCCAGCGCGGTGGCGAAGATCTTCACGTCGGTGTCCGGCGCGGACGCCAGCGCGCCCATCGCCAGGAACAGGATCAGCGCCGCCGAGGTGACCAGCCGCCCGGTCCGGCCGATGCCGGTGACCACGGCCCTCGGCGTCGAGCCGGTCGCGTCGTACTCCTCGCGCATCCGGGAGAGGATGAAGACCTCGTAGTCCATGGACAGCCCGTAGAGGAACGCGAAGACCATCAGCGGGATCCAGCCGGTGATCGCGCCGGTCGCCGGGATGCCCCAGATCGCGTTGGAGCCGTAGCCCTTCTGCCAGATCAGCACCAGCGAGCCGTAGACCGCGGCCAGCGAGAGCAGGTTCAGGATCACCGCCTTGATCGGCAGCACCACCGAGCGGAAGGCGCGGGCCAGCAGCACGAAGGTGAGCAGGCCCAGGATGCCGAGCATCAGCGGGAAGTTGCCGTAGACCGCGTGGATCAGGTCGATCTCGACCGCGCCCATGCCGCCGATCATCACGCCGGAGACGCCGGCCAGCGCGCCGCGCAGGGCCCGGGTGGTGCCCTCGCCCGCGGTGCTCGTGCTCTCGGCGGTCGGCACCGCCACCACGAGCGAGGAGTCCGGCCGGTTCCACGCGGTCCCGCTCGGCGCCACGGCGAAGTTGACGCCTGAGACCCCGGACACCGTGGAGACCACCGAGGACGCCGAGGCGCTCTTCGGCACGTACACCTCAAGCGGAGTGATCGCGCCGGTCGGGATGCCCGCGTCGCGCAGCATAACCACGCCTTCGTGCGCCGGGCCGCTCTGCGAGAGCGCGTCGGAGGACGCGTCGCCGATCTTCAGACTGAAGGTGTTGACCGCCAGGGCGCCGAGCACGACCAGCGCGCCGATCGTGGCGATCCAGCGCCGCCGCTGCACCAGCCTGGCCCAGGCCGTCCAGCCGCGCGAGGCCTTGTCCTCGTGCCGGATGCGCGGCCAGTCCAGCCTCCTGCCGATCCCGGACAGCAGCGCCGGGACCAGGGTGAGGGTCACGATGACCGACACCAGCGGGATGATCATGCCGCCGTAGCCGATCGAGCGCAGGAACGGCACCGGCAGGATCACCAGCGCCAGCAGGCCGAGAGCGACCGTCACGCCGGAGAAGACGACCGCGCGGCCGGCCGTGTTCATCGCCCGGCGGATCGCCGCGTCGTTGTCGTGCCCGTGCGCCAGTTCCTCGCGCCACCGGGTGACCAGCAGCAGCGAGTAGTCGATCGCCACGCCGAGGCCGATCAGGCCGACCAGGAACTGCACGATCAGCGAGACCGGGGTGATCTCGGTGACGCCGAGGATGCCCAGGAACGCGGTGAGCACCGAGACCGCCGCGATCAGCAGCGGCACCAGGGCCAGCAGCGAGGCGAAGACGAACAGCAGCACCGCCAGCGCGCCGACGCCGCCGATCAGCACCTCGTTGAGGATGCTCAGGCCCTTGCCGGAGCCCGAGCCGTTGGTCTGTAGCGGCTCCTCACCGGTGATGCGCACGGTCGAACCGGCCGGCAGCGCCGCGGTCAGCCGCTGCTGCGCCTGCGCGGAGATCTGGTCCGTCGCCTGCTGCGAGTTGAAGCCGCCGGCGCCCGGGGTGTACACCAGCGCGAAGGTGGTGCGGCCGTCGGTGCCGATGAACTTGGGGTTTCGAGTGTTCGCGTAGTCGGCGACCCGCGCCCGCGGGATGCCGTCGAGCGAGCTGAACGCCGCGGTCACCCGCGGGTCGGTGGCCGACATGCCGGCCGGTACCTGCACGACCGGCACCAGCGGCGGTGCCATGCCCCCGTTGCCGTACTCCGCCACGATCGCCTGGTTGGCGACGTAGCTCGGCTGGCCGGGCATCGAGAACGTCTTGTCGAGGTGGTTCGACAGCGTCGACGACGCGGCGATCCCCATGATGAACACGACCAGCCACAAAGCGTAGATCCACTTACGGTGGGTGGTCACGAACGTCGAGAGCCGATCCATAGCGCCCGACCCCCTCCTACTCCCGTGATCACGCGCCGACCCGGATCGCGGCGCACTACCCGAGAGAGAACCAGCCGCGGCTGGCGCGGTCCTGTGCTCTTCCTGAGAGAGTGCTGGGAGTGTGGAAACGGAATCGTTAACGAACGCTTGCTCCTCGGCGCCGGTTCCGGGGTCCGACGCGGCACCTGAGCCCGAGTCAGCCGTCGTGCGCGTCCCGTCGGTCGGCAGCCGCACCGTGAACACCGTGCCGAAGCCCGGAATCGAGCGGACCTCGGCGGTGCCGCCGTGCGCGGCGGCGACCGACGCGACGATGGACAGGCCCAGACCCGAGCCGCCGGACGCGTCGCTGCGCCGCCGCGACGCGTCCGCTCGGTAGAAGCGCTCGAAGACCTTCGCCTGCTGCTCCTCGCTCAGACCCGGCCCGGCGTCGGCGACCTCGACGACGGCCCGGTCGCCGACCCGCCGGATCATGATGGACGCGGGCGTGCCCGGCGGCGTGTGTGCGCGCACGTTCGACAGCAGGTTCGCCAGCAGTTGCCTGAGCCGGTCCCCGTCGCCGCAGACCTCGATCCGCCGCTCGTCCACCTCCCGCGCGTCCCCGCCCGCGCCGACCGTCACGTCGACCGGCCACTGCGGCCCGGCCGCCTGCGAGTCGCGCGCCGCGTCCCGGGCCAGCGCGCCGAGGTCCACCATCCCGCGCCCGAGCGGGCGGCCCGAGTCGAGCCGGGCCAGCAGGAGCAACTCGTCGACGAGCACGCCCATCCGCGCCGATTCCGACTCGATCCGGCGCATCGCCAGCGCCAGATCCTCCGGCCGCGACGCGGCCCCGCGCCGAAACAGCTCCGCGTAGCCGCGGATCGAGGCCAGCGGCGTGCGCAACTCGTGCGAGGCGTCCGCGATGAAGCGGCGCAGCCGCTCCTCGGAGGCGCGCTGTCTGCTGAAGGAGCGCTCCAGCCGGGCCAGCATCGCGTTCACCGACGAGCCGACCCGGCCGACCTCGGTGACCGCGTCCGCCGGCTCGACCCGCTGGTCGAGCTCGCCGGCGCCGATCGCCACGATCTGCTGGCCCATCCGCTCGAAGGGCTCCATGTCCCGTTTGATCCGCCGGTTGGCCAGCATGCCGACCAGGCCGAAGGCGACCAGCCAGGCGGCGAACTCGATCTTGGCCACGTCGGCCATCGTCTCGTTCACGTACTGCTCGGAGCCGGCCAGCACCAGGAAGCCCCGGCCCCCGGGCAGCCGTGAGACCCGCACCCGGTACGCGGGTGCGCCGTGGGTGTCGGGCGATGCGCCGGCGCCGAAGAAAACCGCTCCGTCGTGTTCAGCACCGGAGCCGACCGGCCCGACGTTCAGCGGCGTCGGCAGGGTCGGGGCCGGCGAGCCGGCGGTGAAGGCCGGGGTGTTGTCGGGGCGGCGCAGCTGCATGTAGAGCGGGATCAGCCCGTTCTCCGAGAGCAGATGCCAGGTGGAGTTGTCGCTTGAGTCGGCCTGGAAGTTCGGGATGGCGCCGTCCGGCTGCGACGCGGCGTACGCGTTGATCACGTTGGCGGTGCCGTTGAGCTGGTTGTCCAGCTTGTTCTGCAACACGGTGTGCACGGCGAAGAAGGTGCCGACCGCGGCGATCGTCAGGCCGAGCGCGAGCCGGGTCAGCAGCGTGACCAGGAGCCGTTTGCGCAACGTGCGCGCGCGGTGGATGCGGATGGGCGGGAACGCCGGTCGCATCGGCTACTCCTTCGGCAGTCGCAGCGAGTATCCGACGCCGCGCACGGTGTGGATCAGCGCCGGACGGTCGCGGTCCACCTTCTTGCGCAGGTAGGAGATGTACGTCTCCACCACGTTGTCGCCGCCGCCGAAGTCGTACTGCCACACGTGGTCGAGGATCTGCGCCTTCGACATCACCCGGCCCGCGTTGAGCAGCAGGTAGCGCAGCAGCTTGAACTCGGTCGGCGTCAGGTCCAGCGGCAGGCCGGCGCGGCGGGCCTCGTGCGCGTCCTCGTCGAGGATCAGGTCGGCGAACTCCAGCCGGGAGTCCTCCAGTTCGGGCCGGGTGCGCCGCAGCACCGCGCGCACCCGGGCGATCAGCTCGTCCAGCGAGAACGGCTTGGTGACGTAGTCGTCCCCGCCGACCGTCAGACCATTGATCTTGTCCTCGGTGGCGTCGCGCGCGGTCAGGAAGACCACCGGCAGCTTGACTCCCTGCGAGCGCAGTCGGCTGCACACCTCGATGCCGGTGTAGTCCGGCAGCATCACGTCGAGTATCGCCAGGTCGGGCGCGAACTCGGCGGCCTTGCCGAGCGCGTCGCGGCCGGTGGCCGCGGTGGCCACCTCGAAGCCCTCGTAGCGCAGCGCCAGCCCGACCAGGTCGGTGATCGCGGCCTCGTCGTCGACGACCAGGATCCGGGCCTCCGGCTTGCCGCTGTGGACGCCGCCGTTCTGCGCGCCGCCGTACTGGACACCGCCGTATTGGGCACTGCCGCCCTGGAAACCGTGGACGCTGCGCTCGGTCATCCCGCTCGGCCCCATTTCTCGTCCCGACACGCGCCGCTGGTCACAGCGGAAGTCCGGCAAAAGGTACGTGATCCCACTGTGCCTTACCTGGGGGATTCCTGGGAGTCGCCTGTGTGGGCGGTGCTCGGCCGCCGACCGCCGCCACCGAGCCCGTGCGGCCATGGGAAACTGTGGTTATGCGCATCTTCCTCGGCTCGGACCACGCCGGTTACGAACTGAAGTCCCGCCTGCTCGGCCGGCTCAAGGAACTCGGCCACGAGCCGGTCGACTGCGGCCCCGACGCGTACGCGCCCTCGGACGACTACCCGCCCTACGTCCTGCGTGCGGCGAAGCATGCGGCGGACGAGCCCGGCTCGCTCGGCATCGTGATCGGCGGCTCCGGCAACGGCGAGGTGATCGCGGCCAACAAGGTGCCCGGCGTGCGTGCCGCCCTGGTCTGGAGTGAGGAGACGGCGAGCCTGGCCCGCCAGCACAACGATGCGAACGTGCTGAGCATCGGCGGGCGGATGCATCCGCTCGACGACGCGGTGCGGTTCGTGGAGCTCTTCGTCGCGACGTCGTTCAGCGACGATCCGAGGCACGTGCGGCGGATCGGCATGCTCGCCGACTACGAGAAGACCGGCGAGCTGCCTCCGCTGCCGTAGAGGGTGTTCGAGCTGTGTGGCCGGGGTCGCGTTGCCTGTCACGCACGTTCGCCGCGTTGTCAGGCCGTATCACACGAGCCGCGCGCCGCGCCCTGATCCGACCCCACCGCTCAAACGCCCCCTAGTGCATCACCTGATCGAGTGACAAGGGAATCGCTCTTTGTCGACGAATTGCAGCCTGACGGTGACGGTGCCCGCGTGAAATCGATATCGTCCCAGCATGGTCGCGACGGCGCCGGTTGAGCGCACGGCGGGAGACCGGCCGCGCAGCCGTCCCCGTCGTGCCGTGCTGGCCTTCTGGATCCGGCACATCGCGATGCAGTCCGAGGCCTTCCTGCTGCCCGCGCTCATCGCGATCTGCGTCGTCATCGGCGTGTTCGCGCATTTCCACAACGTGTGGGTGACGCCGTCGATGGTCGTCCTGCCGTTGCTGCTCGGCGGATTCCTGCTGCGCTTCACCGCTCAGCTGGTGCTGCTGGTGGTCTCGGCGCTCGTCGTCATCCTCGACGCGGTCACCACGCACCCGGAGCGCCCCACTCCCGGCACGATCCTGCTCATCGGCGCGACTGCGCTGATCGTGCTGGTCATGTCGCGCGAACGGGTACGGCTCGGCGTGCGCGGCACCCGCGGCGAGTCCATGCTCTTCGACCTGCGCGAGCGCTTGTACGCGCAGGGCCGGGTGCCACGGCTGCCACCGGACTGGCATACCGAACTGGCGTTGAAGTCGGCAGGCGGCCAGTCCTTCGCCGGAGACTTCCTCATCGCCGCGCGCACCGACGTCTCGCTGACCGACGAGGAGAAGCAGCCGGGCCGCCTGCAACTGGGCCTGGTGGACGTCTCCGGCAAGGGACTCCAGGCGGGCACCCGCGCGCTGCTGCTCTCCGGCGCGTTCGGCGGCCTGCTCGGCTCGGTCCCGGTGCCGCAGTTCCTCACCGCGGCGAACCGCTATCTGCTGCGCCAGGGCTGGGACGAGGGTTTCGCCACCGCGGTGCACGTCGTGATCGACCTGGCGACCGGCGAATACGAGTGCTACAGCGCCGGACACCCGCCGATCGCGCAACTGGACGCGGGCTCCGGCACCTGGTCGCTGGCGCAGACCCCGGGGCCGGTCCTCGGCGTGCTCCCGGAAGCCGAGTACAAGCCCACTCGCGGCCGCCTCGGCTACGGCGACGGCCTGATGCTGTTCACCGACGGCCTGATCGAGCTGCCCGGCCGGGATCTGTCGGTGGGGCTCGACAGGCTGCTCGGCGTCGCGGGCACGCTACAGACCAAGGGTTTCGCCGGCGGCGCGGCCCGCGTCATCGACGCGGTCGCGCGCAAGACCAACGACGACCGCGCCCTCGTGCTCGTCTGGCGTACCCGGCCGACGGACTGACCGGATCAGTCTTAGGATTTGGCGGCGGCTCTACGGCACCGAGTTCAGCACCGACCTGACCTCCGGGCCTGCCGTCGAGGCGCCGAATCCGCCGCCGACCGCGAGCGCGGCGACCGCGTAGTCGCCCTTGAACGCGATGGTCCAGCTGTTCGGCTGCCTGCCCTGCACCTCGGCCGTCCCGGTCTTGCCGTACACCCCGGACTGGCCGTTGAAGACGGGCTGCAACGTGCCGCTGACGACCACCTCGTGCATCAGTGTCTTGAGGTCCTGGTCGGTGGTGGAGGACAGCGGGGTCGCCGAGATCTGCTGCGTGCCCGGCACCAGGATCGGCTGCTTGAACGAGCCGCTGTCCACGGTGGCCGCGACTGCGGCCATCGACAGCGGCGACGCGGTGATCTGGTCCTGGCCGACGAGTTCCTCCGCGAGGCTGTTCGCCGAGGTGTCCGGCACGTTGCCGTAAGTCGTCGGCACGCCGAGGCCCACGTCCCACTTCTGGTTGAACCCGAAGTAGTCGTGCGCGGCGGACGCCAGGTCCGTGCGGCTCACCTTGCTCTCGAAACGGCTGAACGCGTTGTTGCAGGACTGCGCGAAATCCCAGAGGAACGACCTGCCGACGCCCGCCTCCTGCTCGCTGTTGTGCAGCGTGATGCCGTCGGCGTTGAGCGTCGCGGGGCAGTCCCAGGTCTGGCCGAGGTCGGTGATGACGCCCTTGTTCAGCACCAGCGTCGTGGTGATGGTCTTGAACGTGGAGCCTGGCGCGTACCTGCCGACCATCGCGGTGTCCAGGCCGGTCGGCGGGTTGTTGGCGATCGCCAGGATGCTGCCGGTGGACGGCTGGATCACCACCATCGAGCTGTTCGGCGCCTGATTGACCGCGGACTGCGCGGTCGCCTGGATCTTCAGGTCGATGGTCGTCTTCAACGCGCTGGTGGCCACCGGGGCGGAGACCTTGTCGACGGTCGAGGCGACGGAGCCGTCGGCGTTCTGGATCTGGATCTGCTGGCCGGGCGTGCCCGCCACGTCCGGCGCCGCCTTCTTCAGCGCGCTGACGATGCCGGTCAGGCTGGGCGCGTTCGCGCTGGTGATCTCGGTGCCGTTGCTGTCGGTCACCTTGTCCGCGGTCGGCGGGATGAGGCCGAGCGCGAGCTTCTGGCCGGTCTTGAGCGAGGTGAACAGGACGCTGGGCTGCCACTTGACGAACCAGCGGGTGTAGCCGTCGACGTTGGCGGAGTACGCGGCCAGGCCGGAACTGTAGGACCAGGCACTGGAGGGCGCGCCGACCTGAGCGGTGACGCTGAACGTCATCCAGCCCTGCGCGGAGGCGCTGCCGGGCTCCAGGGTCAGGCCGCTGACCTTGAGGTCCTTCTTGTACGCGGTCAGCTGGGCCAGCGCGGCGGACGGGTTGTCGGTGATGTTCGCGGCGGTCTGAAGGCTGCCGTTCTGCCAGTCGGTCAGGAACGCCGTGCCGGTCTGCGTCGCGTCCGACCCGGCGTCGGTGCCGCTGGGGGAGAACCCGACGGTCGGCACCGGCTTGGCCCCGATCCCCAGCACGTGGATCTTGCCGCTGAAGGCCAGCGCGGCAGCCACCGCGACGACCAGCACGAGGACGCCTGCGGTCGCCAGCAGCGCGCGGCGGGCCCGGCTCGGCGGCCGCTCGCCGGGCGGGGCGTCGTAATTGTCGAAGTCGTCGTAGCCGTCATAGCTGCTGCCCACCGGAAGCGTCGACGAACGACCGGTGGGCCGACCGGTGGGCCTTTGCTTCATATACGGCGGTGGCTCGTACTGTGACGTCTGCTGGAACGGCTGCGCTTGTTGGTACGACGACTGTTGGTACGACGACTGAGCCGGCGGCTCCTGCCGGAACGGCTGTGTCTGCTGCGGCCGTACTTGCATGGACGGCGGCTGCGGTGTCTGTGGCGGCTGCGGTGACGGTGCTTGGCTCGGCCGCACCTGATTTGACTGGGCCTGATTCGGTTGCGCCTGGTTCGCTTGGGCCTGACTTGGAGCCGCCGGCGGACTCCAGTTCGACGGTTCGCCGTAGCGTGTCCCCTCACGTGGTGCGCTGTCACCGCGCACCGCCATGTCCGACTCGGCGGGCCACGAATACGGCCTGCCGGCCGGGGGAATCACCTGCGTCGGCGCTCCCGCTGCCGGATCGGCGGACGGCTTACCGTCGGCATCGTCACGCCGCGGCGGCGCGATCGGGAACACCTGAGTGAGATCGAGGTTCGGATCGCGTTCGCTGCTCGACTCCGACTCCGACTCGGCCGACTCCGCCTCGACCAGCTCCGCTTTGGCTGCTTCAGCTTTGGACGACCCGACTTTGGGCGGCTCCGTCTTGACCGGTTCCGTCTTGACCGGCTCTGCCTTGACCGGCTCTGCCTTGACCGGTTGCGGATCGATCAGCTCAGCGGGCATGCGCCAAACGAGCTGGGTGACGTCATTGCTCGTCGAATCGTCACTCGCCGCATCGTCCACCGGGAGCAACACGACCTGTGTCTCCGCCTGATCCGGTGTGTCCGCACTCGCCGCACTCG